>JBAPOI010000894.1:0-15002 GCA_049279555.1 Candidatus Sulfotelmatobacter sp. | reverse complement strand
CGGTGCGAATGACGCGACGAAACCAGCGGGCGGTGACGCGGCCTTGCCCGGCTGATTCGTAGATCGGCACGATGCGGCCCACTTCCAGTGATGTTGCCGCTTTGTCGTTGTCTCCTGCGCCGTTTTCATCAGCATCGCCCAACATTTCAAACTGCGGTTGGATGATCTGAAGTTCTCCGCTGCGCTGGTCCTGCTCGACCTTGCCGTAGAGCGCGATCAACTGGCCGGGCTTGAATTTATCCTGCAGGTAAGCGCCGTGGAACCAGAGGCACTTGAGGCGGGAGCGTCCCTGGCCCACGGTAAGCTGAAAGATGGGCATTTTGCGCGTGCGAAAGAGACCCGAATTTCGAACTTCGCCGATCACGGTGGCCATTTCGCCGGAACGCAATTCGGCGATGCCACGCGGATTTAGACGGTCTTCGTAGCGAAACGGAAGATAGTTGAGCAGATCGCCGACCGTGGCAATGCCCTTGGTGGCAAGAATCTCCGCCAGTTTGGGACCGATTCCCTTGACGTATTGGACCGGAGTGGTGAGCTCAAGCATGGGGAGGTTCCCAAAGAATGTTAGCAGCAACTCGGCTCATGGATGCCCCGCGGTGCCCGTTGGTGAGATGGCGATGTTGGTCTCCCCACTAGTATTGCTATGTCGGTGTCGCGATGGTGCGCGGATGCCGCCTCCTGCATCTACTGATGTAGAACGAATTCTCGGCGGCCATTCGCTAAGGAGGAGTCCGATGGCGACGACTGCTACTGCAATGCCCACACAAGCTGAAAAAGCGCAAGCGTTTCGTGCGCTCCACGAGCGCGACAGCGCATTCATCATTCCCAATCCGTGGGACGTGGGCACAGCGCGCGTGCTAGCGCACCTTGACTTCGAGGCGTTGGCCACCACAAGCATGGGTTATGCCTTCTCGGTGGGGCGTCGGGACAACACTCTCGACCGTCAGGAGACGCTCGCATACGCGTCGGTGATCGCATCCGCCACCCGTTTGCCAGTGAGCGCCGATCTGGAGAATGGCTTTGGAGACGCGCCGGAAGCCGTCGCCGAAACGATCAGGCTGGCTGTGGCTGCGGGAGTTGTCGGCGGCTCGATCGAAGACGCAACCGGCCGCTCCGGCCACCCCATCTACGATCTCGAGTTCGCAGCTGAGCGGGTCCGGGCGGCAGTGGAGGCGGCACGCGCTCTCTCTTTCCCCTTCACGCTAACCGCGCGCGCAGAGAACTACCTGCACGGCCGGGCAGACCTCGCAGATACGATCGAGCGGCTGCAAGCCTACCAGGAGGCGGGTGCTGACGTTTTGTATGCGCCCGCTCTAGCCTCGAAGGACGACATTGCGGCTGTGGTCAGATCAGTGGACCGTCCGGTAAATGTACTTATGGGGTTGCAAGGAGTTCAACTGAGCTTGGCGGAGCTCTCCGCAATTGGAGTAAGGCGCGTCAGCGTGGGGAGTTCGCTGGCCCGCGCCGCTATGGGGGCCTTCCTACGGGCTGCCAGGGAGATGCGCGAACAAGGTACTTTTACGTTTGCAAGTGAGGCGGCGAGCCCGAAAGAACTGACTTCCATCTTCAAGACAAGATTGCCGCGTCCGCATCACCGACTGACCTACCCTGATGACGCCGGTGTCTAAACCCTCGGTGCTGCTCAATCTGGTTCAAGCTCTGTGCGCCATCATCCTGGGGAACGTGGTGTACTTCTTCTTCGCTCCCGCCTTGCATCTGCCGAGACACCAGCCTTTTCAGTTCGACTGGGGCCTGGTCATCGACTTCTGGTTTTGTGCGGTGGCCTACGGACTCATTCGCACGGCTCGAAGGTGGAAGTAGCGGTCTTCAGCAGGTCTCAGTGCTCTTGGGGGCATTCCACGAAAGAGCCACGCAAGGTTACCTTCGGAACCTGTGTAACCGTCCCCGCTTCATTACCATATGTCCTAACGGTGCGGGATTAAGAATTATGAATAAAATTGCTGTCCTGTACGATGCAGGGCAAGCTGTGCTTTCCACCTTCGACCTGGACGAGGTGTTACAGCGGATACTGACGATCGCCCATGATTATTTCCACCTGCGAAACGTAGCGATTGTGCTGCTCGACAAACAATCACAGCATTTGTACGTGCGCTCACAGATTGGTTGGGACGAAGGCCAGGACAAGCACCGACTTTCGGTAGGCCAGGGAATCACCGGAGCCGCGGCCCTGAAGAAGCAGCCGGTTTACGCGCCCGATGTCCACAAAGATCCTCGTTATTTCTGCTCCGCGAAGTCCACGCGCTCGGAACTCGCCATCCCTTTGATGGTGATGGATGAGGTTGTGGGCGTGCTGGATTGCCAGAGCGACCGGCTCGATCATTTTGATCCGGAAACGATCGATTTGCTCACGCTGTTTTCTACCCAAGCTTCAATCGCTTTACAGAATGCGCGCTTGTATTCGCTGGAGCAGCAGCGGGCGCGGCAACTGCAAGCCATCAATGCCATCGCTCAACAGACAACGGCGGTTCTCGAACTTGAGGTGTTGTTGGGCCGCGTATGCCAGCTGATTCAGGATGCTTTCCAGGTGTCCCATGTCTCGCTCTTCCTGCGTGAAGATCACGATCTGGTCTTGAGGGCGCATCACGGCACGCTGACACCTCACGTTCCGGAGGGCGGCCGCTTTCCGGCGAGCGAGGAGCCATGGGCTGGGATTTTGTCGGCGAGCGGGACTGTGATGGAACGAGCGCTAAGTGACGCGCCAGGATCCGGAAGATTTTTCGTCGAATCGGCATCGCGCATTTGCATTCCGTTGGTTTCGTTTGGACAGGTACTGGGAATTCTGGCGCTGGACAGTTCCAAGGCAGATGCTTTTGGCGACGGAGATTTTCAATCGCTCGAATCGGTGGCCGACATTTGCGCCACGGCCATTCAGAACGCGCACTATGTCGAGCGCGTCAAGCAACTGGCTTACCTAGACGGGTTGACCGGAATCTTCAACCGGCGATTTTTTGAGCTTCGCATTCTGGAAGAGATTGAACGCGCCCGCCGCTATGGAAGCGGGATGGCCGTGATCATGGCAGACATCGACCAATTCAAGCACTTGAATGACGAGTTCGGGCATCTGCTGGGAGACGAAGTGCTGCGCCAGGTTTCTTCTTTATTTCACCAGCAGCTGCGGAAGATCGACGTGGTTTGCCGATACGGCGGCGAGGAGTTTGGAATTCTGCTGACTCAAGTGAACGCAGAGCACGCGATGAGCGTGGCGCAAAAACTGCGCAGCACCGTGGAGACCTGGCAGTTTCCGGGTGTTCCGCAAACCGTAACCATCAGCGCCGGAGTCGCCGCGCATCCGGAACACGGCACCACCCGCGATGAGTTGGTGAGGGCCGCCGACAGCGCGCTGTACACGGCCAAACAATCGGGACGAAACCGGGTCTGTCTAGCGTTCTTGTCGCGCGGACACGCTAACGCGTAGCGCTCGATTCGCTGTCTAAATATCCAGCCAGTCTCGCCGCATCTCCACGCGGAGCTTTTCCATCTCTCGCTGCAGCTCCCGCCGGCTCTTTTCGAGTTCTTCCCGCATTTTGGGCGCGAGTTCCTGGCTCAGCTTCTCCGCTTGTTCCTTCAATTGTTGCTGCCGCACGCAGAGAGATTTGCGCGCCTCTAGCGATGCTTTGCGGGCGTTTTCCGTTGCCAGTTCAATCTGTGGCTGAAGATTCGCGATTTCATTTCGTACTTCGGCCAACGCGGTCTGAGTTTCAGCGCTCAACTCTGGCACGTCGAGGCTTTCCTCTTCAATCAATTCGCCGGAGTTTTTGCGATCGGGCAGGATCAGCGTGAGATTTTGCTCTTTCCTGTCCCGGATCACGGCAATGCCAACCGATCCGGCGCTGTGGGAGCGCAAGGCATGGGTGAAGTCGCTAGTGTCATGCACCGGCTGGTCACCGACTCGAGTGATCACATCGCCGGCGCGCAGCCCAGCTTTGTCGGCGCGACTGCCTTTCTCGACTGACCTTACCAGAACTCCATTTCCACTCTTTGTTCCAAAAAATTCGCCGAGCTGCGGAGTAAGATTCTCGACCATCAATCCACTGCGGGCCGAGGAGCGCACCACGACGACATTAATTTCCGGTATATCGAAATCCGGAATGTTCGGCATGGGCGGGATATTGATTTCGTAATCCTTGCCCTTCGAAATGTGCGGGAACTCGCCATGCCGGTCTCCCAGCTGAACCTTGATGGTCAAAGGCTGTCCATCGCGGCTCAATCCAAGAGCTACAACGCGGCCCGCGGGAGTCTCGTGAATCATGCGCTGCAATTGCGTCTTGCTCTCGATAGCCGTTCCATTCATGGTGAGGATCACGTCGTGCTCTTTAATGCCGGCTTTTCCGGCGGGAGCATCCTGGTCCACCATGGTCACTTCCACGCCCTGCTCTTCTTTCAACTTCAAAGCGCCGAGGCGGTCCCCGGTAATGTCCATGATGTCGACGCCAAGGTAGGAACTGGTGCCCGAATCTTCGCTGGGGATGCCAAAGGGCGCAGCCGAGTCTACTGTCCACCTTTGTGAGGCGTGCGAGAGAGTGAGCAGCAAGAGCAGCAAAGTAATGATCGTTAAAGTGGGCTTGCGCATGGTCAATCTCCTGAATGTTGATGCACTGCCTGCGGCTTCGCTGCCCGCACTCGCTTCGTCGCCGCGGTTGAAGCTTGTTACTGGTTCGCCCTTCTGAAGCAGATGTCGCCGGTGGTCGTCCGAACTTTCAGCACTGGACCGCCTCCGTTTAACTTGCCTTCGGCAGTGAGCGTTCTCGGACCCCACTGGTCGCCTTCGCTGTGGACGTGAATGTCGGGCAACTCGGACGTGATGCGATGTCCGTTGCCGAGATCGACACTGGCGCGCACCGAGATGGCAACATCGGAAGCGAGGTAAACGGTGATGTCGCCGGCCGAAGTCTCAATCATCGAGTCGCTGCGTGCAGCGCCAGTGTTAATCAATTTCACGGTAATTCCGCCGGCTCCGGTTTCCACGTGCGCCGAAGGTACGCCGTAGAGTTCAATGCTGCCGCCGCCGGTGTGGGCACGCACTGCGCCCTTCGCCGAAGTTAGCCGGATGCTGCCGCCGCCGGTTTCGATTTCGGCTGTACCGCCGATATCGCCCAGATCAATGTTGCCGCCGCCGGTGGTCGCTTTCACTTTTCCGGAACAGTGCTTGATATCTACGTTTCCGCCACCCGCCTGGACGGTTGCGCCCTGATCGCCGGACAGGATGGTGACGTTGCCCCCGCCGGTTTCGGCGCTGATCACACCTTTCACCGAACGAATGGTGATGTTGCCCCCACCGGTTTGCAGCCTCAGGTCTCCACCTACGGTGCCAACGTCAACGGAATCGCCGCCGGTTTCAACATTCGCCGAACCGCCAATGTCATCGACTCGAACTTTCCCGCCGCCGCTTTGAATGTCTACCCGGCCAGCTACACCGGAAGCGTCCACTCCACCTCCGCCGGTTTCAATCCTGACGCCCTCGACGTCGCGAGGAATGTTAACCACCAGTTCGCCGGAGAACTTGTGCTCCGAGCCGGCCATGATTGTCACGCGCGCCGGGCCCAAGCGGACTGAATGACCGCCTTGCCACTCGCCCACCACCCAGGCCGTATCACCGTGAACATAGGCGCTCAGCTTGTAAGCCTGGAACTGGCGGCGGGCATCTTCTTCGGACGATGCGTGAGAGTGAACGTGAAGGGCATAGTCAATGCCCGACTGCCGCGACCCGCGAACCACGACTGCGCCCGCGTCTACCCTGACTTTGATGTTTTTGGCTCCCGCTAGCGACCCGGTGAAGACCTGGCTCCAGACGCCGTTCTCGCGGCTTATGCGCGCTTCTTGGGCCGCGGCCAGCGGCGCAAGTACGGCCAGTGCGCAGAGCAGGCCGACGAATTGTGGCGAACGTTTCAAGATAACTTGCCTCGTTATTATTTTCTATACTTCTCTCTATCGTTTATCGAACGCTTTGTAAATAGACAATCGACTCATCAATCTCATCCTCATCAATCAATCTCGGGCAACTGCGCCAGCATGGTGCGGGCCTGCGACTTTATGTATTGGCTTTGATCTTTCGCGGCGAGCGCCATCAGCACGCCACGCACACTGCCATCGGCCTTCACTGGCTCGATCAAGCGCAGAGCTTCGGTGCGCACGCCGGGATTCGAATCGCTTACCAGCGATTCCAGAACTGCATCGCGTACGCGCACGTCATTCTTTACAAAACTGCCGAGTCCATCAAGAGCTTTCAGCCGAACTCCCGGGTTCGTGTCATAGCGCAGGGCGTAGATCAGAGCGTCGCGCACCTGCGAAATGTCGGGCTTCTGGGTGAGAAGATCGACAGAATCCATGCGTACGCCGGAATTGTAGTTGTTGCGCGCGGCAAACAGCAGCAGTTGCTGGATGCGCTGATCATTCAGAGACCCCTGCGTCTCGAGCGTAGAAACCGTGTCATATTTGATATCGATTTCGTTTGTGCCAGGTTTCTGCGTGATCGACTGGATGCCGGTGATGGAAGCTTCAGAGGGGGCAGGAGTTGCGCTTGGAATTGGGATCGAATTCAGCGGCTGGTGAGCGAATATCCTGTAGGAGGTTCCCAGTCCGCCGGCAAATCCAAGGATAAGAATCACCGAGGCCAGAGCGGGCGAGAAACGGACCTGGCGCAGCCAGTTCGCCGGATCAAAGGCCAGTCGTTGCCAGAAGCCGCCCTGCTCGGCTGTCTCGAGCGATTCCTGCAGCTTCATCCGTGAAGCCGCCAACAGATTCGCTGAGGGCTCATCGGTCAGTTCCCCGGAGAGCAGCGAGTGGAACTCCTCTTCAGCCTTCAGTTCCGCGGCGCAATCAACGCAACGCGCGATGTGCTGCTCAAGTTCATGACGGGCATCGTCGGCAAGTTCGCCATAAACGTGCAGCGTGATATTTTGTCGTACCCAATCGCAGTTCATAACAACCCCGTTTCAAAGTTTCTAAAGTTTCAAGGTCTCAAGGTCTTTGAAACCTTGAAACTCTGGAACTTTGAAACTCGCCTTCATCTCATATCCGCCAACTGCCCGCGCAATTTCTGCGTGGCGCGGAAGAGCGTATTCTTGGCGGTCTCTTCCGTGGTGTGCAAAATCTCGCCCACGGTGCGCAGTTTCAGACCGTGGTAATGCTTCAGCTCAAAAACCATGCGCTCACGCGGCGTTAACTTTTCGAGCGCTCCGGAGATCCGGGCGCCTAACTGACGGCGCATCAAATCACGCTCCGGATTTGCGCCCGCGCGGCCATCGGGCACCTGATCGAGCAGATCGTACTCGCCGCCGGAAGAATCTTTCACGACCGGCGCATCTTCCTTGCGCACGGTCTTCTTGCGCAGGTGATCAAGACAAAGATTGGTCACGATGCGGTAAATCCAGGTGTAAAAAGAGCATTCGAAGCGAAAGCTTCCGATGTTCTTATAGGCCTTGAGGAAGGCGTCCTGATAGACATCCTGGGCGTCGTGCTCGGTGCCTGTGAGATGCAGGGCCAGCCGCAAGACCGACTGATCGTAGTGACGCACCAATTCCTCGAAGGCGGCGCGGTTCCCGCGTTGCGCCTCGCGGATAAGGATCGTATCGTCTATGCGGCGTTCTTGCCCAGCCATGCGGCCCCGCGTTGGGTCCTGCTTTTCACTAACTATGCCACCGCTGACTTCCCCAACTCCCCCGTACGTTGCTTTCGAGCGGGCTCGTTCACCAACCGCAAATGGTAATGCGCAAACATCGGCCGGCATTTTTTGTCATGTCCCTATACTGCCCGGTGGTGTGCCGTATCCGGGCTTGCACAGGAATAGACGCAGTAGCGGTGGAAGCGTGAGCATGAATTATAGGCTGGACGAGGGATTTATGGGGGGCGTAGGTGGCTGTTTTGTAATGGGTTACGCGAAACAGAAACAGTGGATGTCAGTCCGGATTGTCAGAGGAGCATGTCTATATACTCGCAATTGGCAGCCATGACGCCGCCAAAGGGGAACCATGAGAATCCCGAAGCGCAGCTGGATTTGCATTCCGATCGTGTTGATAGTCGCGTTGTGCCAGCCCGGACTGGCATCGGGACAAACGGCATCGCCAGTTCGCCAGGCTTCAAGTGTCGCTTCGCCAAACGGTACAAACGAAAAGCAAATCCATAATCGCGCCGCAAATCTTCTCCAGCAAATGACTGTGCAGGAAAAAGTCGCGCAACTGTCTCAGCTTCCCGGGACTCCTGGTGACGAATTTAAAGAAAACATCCAGCAGCCGATGGAAGCAGTTCTCAAGCAGTTTGGGGCAGGCTCCATCCTCTGGGTTTCCGATCCTAAAGAGATCAATCGCCTGCAACACGTGGCCGTCGAGCAAACGCGGCTGCATATTCCCGTGCTCTTCGGGCTGGATATAATCCACGGTTACCACACGATCTTCCCTTCGCCCATTGCCATGGCTTCCTCGTGGGATACGAAGATGGTGGAAGAAGTGCAAGCCGTAGCCGCGAAGGAGGCCCGCGCTGCGGGAATTCAGTGGACATTCGGACCCATGGTTGACATTGCCCGAGACGCACGTTGGGGACGCATGATGGAAGGCGCAGGAGAAGATCCGTATCTTGGAGCGGCCATGGCGCGCGCCCAAGTTCTGGGATTTCAAGGCAGACGACTTGGCGGACCCGATCACGTACTCGCCTGTGTGAAGCACTTCGCTGGTTATGGGGCCGCGGACGGCGGACGTGACTACGACTCCTCCTACATTCCGGAAGAGCAAATGTGGAACACCTACCTGCCACCCTTCAAGGCCGCGATCGACGCCGGAGCGGGCAGCGTAATGAGCGCCTACATGGATTTCAACGACATCCCGGCCAGCGGCAACCGCTGGCTGCTGCATGATGTTCTGCGCGATGCGTGGAACTTTCATGGATTCGTTGTGAGCGACGCGTTCGCAGTGAGAAGCCTGCGGACCCACGGCTACGCGGGTGACTTGCAGGACGCGGCGCACAAAGCCTTTACCGCCGGATTGAACATGGATATGGCGAGTGGCACCTATCTGAAATATTTGCCTATCGAACTTGAGCAGAAGCGCATCTCGATACAGCAGATCGACGATGCGGTGCTGCCCATCCTCGAAGCCAAAATCCGCCTGGGATTATTCGAGCATCCGTTCATTGACGAATCGCAAATCGAGCCCACGCTAAATGATCCGGTGCATCAAGAAGTGGCGCGACACGCCGCGCAGCGTTCCATCGTGTTGCTGCGGAACGAAGGCGCGCTGCTTCCACTCGATAAGAGCGGCCAGACGATTCACTCCATTGCGGTGATTGGCCCGCTCGCAGACGCCGAAAACGATCTGCTCTCAATGTGGGGCGCGATCGTGAAGCCGGGGCCGACGGTAAGCATTCTGCATGGCATTCAGGAAAAGGCTGGTGCGGGAATTCATGTGGCCTTTGCTCACGGTCCTAATATCAGCCGGGATTTCGCTTCGCCATTTGAAGGCTTTGATCTGACCAAGAACATGAAAGAACAGCCCGCGCAGACCGCGCAGGAAACACAGCGCGCGGTCGATGACGCCGTGGCTCTAGCCAGGCAAAGCGACGTTGCCGTACTGGTGCTGGGTGAGATCGATTTGATGAGCGGCGAGTATGCCTCGCGTTCTTCCCTGAAACTTTCGACCTACCAGGAAGATTTGCTGGAAGCAGTAGCGGCAACAGGCAAGCCGGTGGTGCTTGTGCTGGTCAATGGCCGTCCGCTCGATATTTCGTGGGCTGCGGAGCATGTTCCCGCGATCATTGAGGCTTGGTATCCGGGGAGCCAGGGCGGCAATGGAATTGCCGACGTGTTGTTTGGCGATGCCAACCCTGCCGGCCACCTGCCCGTAAGCTGGCCCCGAAACTCGGGACAGCTACCCCTGTACTACAACCACAATCTCACTCAGAACCCGGAGACTAATCCCGATTTCAAGTCGCGCTATTGGGATATGCGGAGCACGCCGCTCTATCCATTTGGGTATGGGCTCAGTTACACGACATTCTCGGTCGACCACTTACAAGTAACGCCAAAGGCGCGAGCCGGGGCTTTGCGGACGGGGGCGATTGAAGTTTCGACCGACGTGACGAATACCGGCAGAAAGGCCGGCGACACCGTGGTGCAGCTTTACATTCACCAGCGCGCCGGCAGCGCCTCTCGCCCCGTTCGGCAGCTAAGAGGGTTTGAGCGCGTTTCTCTCCGGCCCGGCGAAAAACGCACGGTGCATTTCACCCTGGGCCGGGATGAACTGCAGTTTTGGAGTCCGGCTGAAAGGCGATGGGTCGTCGAACCGGAGCGATTCGACGTGTGGGTGGGTGAAGATTCCAACGCGCCATTGCGCGGAGAGTTCGAGTTGACCGATTAAGACAACGAAGTTCTTCAACCACGCGCGCGATTGCTAAATCGGCTGGGCCGCGTCTTCGAGCAGGATCATGTGCAGCACATTGATAAAAAGATCCGCATCGGCCTCGGAGAAGATCAGCGGCGGGCGAAGTTTGAGGACGTTGTGATGCGGGCCGTCTGTGCCAGCGAGGACTCCGCAATCGCGCAGGCGGTTGACAATATAATCCACCTGTTTCGTGGCTGGCGCGCGGGTTTCGCGGTCGAGCACGAGATCGACGCCGAGAAATAAGCCTGAGCCGCGCACATCTCCGATGATGAGATGGGATCCTTGAAGCTCCATCAACCGGTCTTTAAGATAACTCCCCACGCGCAGAGCATTCGCCTGCAGCGATTGCCCTTCGAGGACATCGAGAACCGCAAGCCCGGCGGCACACGCCACCGGATTGCCGCCGAAGGTGCTGAAAAACTCCATTCCATTCGCAAACGATGAAGCGATTTCGTGCGTGGTGACGACCGCGGCGAGCGGGAAGCCATTCCCGATCGGCTTGCCGAGGACAACGATATCTGGAACAACCGCCTGCGTTTCAAAGCCCCAAAAGTCCGAGCCGAGGCGGCCAAAACCAACTTGCACTTCATCGGCAATGCAGACCGCTCCCGCGGCGCGGACATGCCGGTACACTTCGGAGAGATAACCGGGCGGGAAGACGATCTGACCGCCGACGCTGGGAAGGGTCTCGGCGATGAAGCATGCAACCTGGCGTCCGCTGGCATCGGCTCGCTCGAAAATCTCCGCGACATGACGCGCGTATTTTGCACCGGCATTGGCGTCATTACGTCGATGGGGTCCGCGATAATCGTCAGGCAACGGTGCGACGTGCACCCAGGGTTTGCGGCCACCACCCCCGGGGCCGTTGAATTTGTACGGGCTGATGTCGATGAGCGCCGTGGTGTGGCCATGGTAGGCATGGTCGAGAACGATAACGTCTTCACGGCCAGTGTGCGTGCGCGCCAGGCGCAGGGCCAGTTCATTAGCCTCGCTGCCGGAGTTGACGAAGAAACACACGCGCAGAGGATCGGGAAGCAGGCGCGTAAGGCGCTCGGCGTACCGGTTCACTTTGTCGTGAAGATAACGCGTATTGGTATTGAGCAGAGCGAGTTGCGCCGACGCCGCTTGAACCACACGCGGATGGCTGTGCCCGACGAGGGGAACGTTGTTGTAGACATCAAGGTAGGCGCGCCCGGTTTCGTCGTAGAGATATTGCATCCAGCCGCGCACGATTTTCAGCGGCCGCCGGTATGAGATGCTGAGGTTTTGCCCGAGTGAAGAATGGCGCTGGTCAAGAGTTTCGGCGAGAGGCGGTTCCGGCGGGGGAAAGCGATCAGCCGGGATATCGAATAAAAAATTGGGATCCGGCGACAGGGCGGTCCAAACCTGGCGCTCGGAGAAAGGGGCGACACCTGGAAAGTCAGTGCCGAGATCGAGCAGGTCGGAGATGATTTGAAAATGCAGATGAGGCGGCCAGCCTCCATTTTCAGTCGATGCGCCGATTCGAGCAAATGCTCGCCCGCGAGAGATTCGCTCGCCGATTTTCAGACTTTGCAGCGAGTCTTGGGAGAGATGTCCGTAGAGCGTAAAGAAGGCCGCGGCGTCTGAGTCTGATTCACGCGGGTGTTCGAGGATGACGACCGGACCGTAGTCGAGGTGCGCCCGGTTATTCGCAAAAGAATGGACAATGCCATCGAGCGGAGCGCAGACGGGAGTTCCGGGGTCGACAAAAAAATCCATGCCGAGATGAAGGGTGCGGCGCTCCTCAGTTGGCGAACCATCGACTGTTTGATCGTTCGCAGCGAAGAGCGGCGAAGCGTAAATCGAACGCGCCTCGTCGTAGCGGCCGATTCCCACCGCCGCGCCGCTGCGCCGCATCTCGGCGAAAATCGCATCGGTCAGGGCGGACAACTCTGCGCGAGCAGGATCTGCACCGAGGAATGTACTGCCGGAGCCTAAATCGAAAACACGAACGGGCACGGTACGCACATCCATCGGAAGAATTGAGACTGCCTCCTGCGCACCATTTTTCATGCGACGCTGGAGTACAGGCGTTTGAGGCAAGGGCGGCAGACCGCAGGCGTCACGAAATGTGTAGTGTGCGAATCGCGGGTGAATTTTTGCCAAGAGTTCGAGTGCATCCCACGCCGGAGCCTCGGTCACAGTTACATAAGCATCCCCGGGTTTTAAGGTTTTGCGATAAGCCGAATTGACCACGCTGACTGCCAGACGCATGCCAATGAGTGCGTAGAGCACTTCGAGTTCGAGCTCCTGCAGCGGATAGGCGCTGTGATATCCGGAAATAACCGCCGCTGCTGCAGGGAGCGGGTTCCTCTTCCCCAAGATCGCATAAGCCGCTGCGATCGCCGGTTCGGAAACCGTGAGGCCATGGTGCATGTCGCCGAAATCGATGACCGCAAGCGCTTCCCGGGGCTGCGGCCAGGGGTCGCTTACCAAAACGTTATAGTCGTTGGCGTCGCCATAGATCACGCTGCGGCGCAGTTTCGGCATTACAGGAATCACTTGCGACTCGAAGAGGCCGAGAAAGTGCTCGACCAGCTTGCGGCGGTGCGCGTCGCCAACGTGCGGGATAAATTCGTGAATCCAGATGGCGCGGGAGGAATCCCACTTCAACTCGCGCAGCGCGGCAGGATGCGAAAAATCGGCGAGGGCTTCGTCGATCTCGCCCAGGAGCCGGCCCACGCTCTGCAGAAGTTCGGGCGATTGCGGCCGGGCGCGGGCAAGAACCGTTCCTTTTACAAATGTCAGGAGCCAGACAGAACGAGTGGAACCATCGTTGTCATTGGCGGTGACGGAAGTAAATAAGTGACCATTCGTCGTGGGCACGACGCGGGGAAGCTGGCGCTGCGGCAAGTGTTCGGCGAGATGCTGCAAAGCACGCGCCTGCATGTCGATGAAGGATTGCTCGCGAGCGGGATGCATGACCTTGAGAACGAAGGCGCGGCCATCGCGGGTGACCATGTGAAAATTGTTGTCGTGCTCGCCGGGCAGAGGTGTGGCCGAGGCGTCGAGACCGTAGAGATCGCGAGCCAGGCGCACTGCCTCCGCTTCGGTGGTTGGGGTGACGGCGCGATCTTCGAGGAGCATGCCGCAGATATTGTAGCGTTCTTTCCCTTATGGACACTTTTTTGCCAGCTACATCCCGCAGGAGCCGAATTTCTCCTTATCGGGCTCTCGGGTATGTGTCACAATGTTCAGACCGTTTGACTCTGGCCGCGAATGCTAAATCAAGTTCGGGAAATCACGAATATGGGTGCGCGAAAAAAAAGCGGCGGCAAGAGCAAAGCGGATGAAGTGTTCATCCCTGACAAACTCTATTTTCGCATCGGGGAAGTGGCCAGCCTGTCCCGGCTGCCGGCTTATGTGCTGCGCTTCTGGGAGAGCGAGTTCCCGCAATTGAAGCCGGTGAAAAGCAGCACGGGGCAACGCATGTATCGCAGGCGCGACGTGGAAAACGTCCTGCGCATCAAGCAACTGCTTTACGAGCAGGGATTCACGATTGTGGGTGCCCGCCAGCAACTGCGTGCGGAAACAAAAAACGAAAAAGGGCAGGCCGCGATTCCATTTCCCGCGCAATCTCCGGCTGAAATCCAGAGCATCCGGCAGGGGCTAAAGGAAATTCTGCACCTGCTCTCGACGCGGCGCACGGGATAATCAAGTCTTGAATCGTTCGAGCCCTGGGGCGTGTGCGTTTCCTAAGACCTAACACCTGAGACCTAAGAACCGCCTGTCACGCGACACGCTCCGGGGCTGGCTGCTTGCCTTTTTTCGCATCCGAGGCATCGATGCGGCTGATGCGCGCGGTTTCCTGAACCAGGTCGTTGGTGGAGCGCGATTCTTCCCCAGCCATTACGGCTCCCGCGGCTAAAGCGAAACGCAGAGCATCGGCCTGGTCGTCGAAATACAGAATGACTTCCCCGGACATAAGAATTCCCCCGAGTGTGAACTACTTTCAGGTGCGGTGTTAAAAGAGCGTGGACGAGGGCGCGTCAACGGCGCTCCGATGGAGCTTGCAACGATTGTCGGAGAATCGGCTGCCGGATCAAAGTGCATTTCTTGGTTCAGGGGGGAGGCAGGTCTACGGGGCAGCATCAGGTGGGCGTGTCTCTAGATTTTGACTCCTAGAGAAGAACCTAAAAACCTAGGACCCTAAAACCTAGAACCTAGAACCAACACGGCTCTGTTGACATCCTGCAGGGATGCTTCGACTGCGGTTGAGCTTCGCTTCGCGAAGCTCAATCCTCGCTCAGCATGACAGAAGTCGTGGAATGTCAACAAAGCCACCCAACACCTAAAACCTAGCCGCCGGTGAAAACCAGTTTCCAGCAGTTTCTAGCGATCTCCCAATCCTCTTGCGCGCGGATTATCAGCGCGCGAACGGGAGACGCAGCGGTTGAAATGTCGCAGTCCGGAGCCGATTGCGCATTCTTCTCCGGATCAAGCTCCAAGCCTGCGTAGCGGAGATTGTCACATGCGGCGGCGCGCACTTCCGGAGAATTTTCTCCGACCCCGGCTGTGAAAATGACTGCGTCGATTCCCCCCAGGACCGCGATCATGGCGCCGATGCTGGACTGCAATCGATGAACATAAATG
>JBAPOI010000893.1:0-4913 GCA_049279555.1 Candidatus Sulfotelmatobacter sp. | reverse complement strand
GCTCCTTAACGGCCTCTATCTCTCCAGAGCGAACACGACCTCTTCCACTCCCCGACCAGAGAATCGTAGCTCGAATCTCGACGGTTTTCATCCAATTCGGTGGCTCGCCGGGCCATGAAAACTCCTTCGAGGGCGGCTTCGGCGAGAAGATCGCGTGGGTTCATGGCTGCCGGCTGGCTCGATGACAAAGATCGCGATGGCGTTCAATGTCCGGACGGTTTTCGCCCGCGAGGTCCAGAGCTCTGGAATAGTCTTGAGTAGCGTGGGTCCACTTTCTTTGCGCCTCGAAAACTCTGCCCCGATTGTAGAAGGCATTCGCATCTTCGCGCAGCGAGAGCGCCTGCGTCAAGTCAGTGGTTGCACCCTCCAGATCGCCATGCTTGAACTGAACCGTGGCGCGATTCGCCCATGCGTCCGCTAACGAAGGATCTGCCTCGATCGCTTTGGTAAACGACTGGTACGCCTGATCGAGTTGCCCATCTTCAATCTCGAGCAGACCGCGCAAACACAGGAGCATCGCGTTCGTGGGGCTCACCTTTAAACCGGCTTCCACATCGTTTCGCGAACACTCGAGATGTCCTTGATGGAAGAACAGGCAGGCGCGGTTGATGAGGGCGGCCACATGATTCGGCGCCAGTTCCAAGACCCGATCGTAGTCGGCCAATGCCTCGACTTGTCTCCCAAGGGAAATCAGGCACTGGGCCCGGTTCAAGTAAGACTTGGGATACGGCGGGCTCCACTCGATCGCGGCGTTATAGTCCCGCAGAGCCTCCTCGTGACGCGCCAACCGCTGGTAGAGGACGGCTCGATCGAAGTAGGCCGCCGAGTCTCCGGGTTGGCACTCGAGCAGTGCAGTCAAATTCGCAATCGCCTCGACGGGCTGATTCATGGAGGCATGAAGACGCGCGTGATTGTGCAGCAAAATGGCGCGCTCCGCCCGGTCTTCTCCGGGCGCCTCCCTCGTTAAGTAATCCAACGCCTCAGACAGCAGCTGAAGCGCAACTGCCGACCGTCCCATGCGCAATTCAACCAGCGCCAACGTGTTTCGCAAGAAGGCGATGTGCGCAGCGTTGGCTGGCGAGAAGGGAAGCATTTGCACGAATGCCAGCGCTTTCTCAGCCCAAACTCTCGCAGCTTGATAGTCACGTCGCGAGGGGTCGTACAAGCTTGCATTTAAAATTGCCTTGGCGTATGCCGTACGCGCCAGCAACACCGGGTCGTTGCTGAGGGCAAGATTTTCAGCACAAACTTCCTCCACTTCGCCGTAGCGGCCCAAAAGCATCAGAGAAAACAGAATATTGCGTGCAAACGCGCTATAGTGTTCACCCCGTTCCGGGCCAAGCATGAGCTGGCCACGACGCGCCCAGTCAAGCGAAGCCTCGTAGTATGTAAGGTGCATGCAGCGGTTTGAGGCGGCGAGCAAGGGTGTCGTATCGGTAGACGCTTGCTCGTGATGAAATGGAATAGCGCCCAGCTTTAAGGATTCCTGGTTCAGCGCGCCGAGAGCGGCGGCGTAGGCCAGGTGAAGCATCTTACGCTCCGCATCCGGCAGAGCCGCATAAGCGCGCTTTGCGAGAAGCCGATCTGACGTGCAATTGGATTCCACATACTCAACCGCAATGGCGCGGCGGTCGGTAAGCGACAGACGACTGGCTGCGGCCGTGAGGAACCCATCCAAAGTGGACTGCGGCGGATTGATGGCCGCAAGGTCGAGATATTTCGACAGGTCGGTCAGCGCAAGCCATTCTCCCAACCACCCAGCCGCGCACTCCCGCAACCAAGCCTGCCAGGCTCTGGGAACCGCCGCGGCGGTGGGCTGCGCCCCGGGCTCCAGTCGCTTTGTCACGGCGTAAGTCTGCAGAGCCGACAGGAGTGAAGCGTCCAAGCGTTCGCATGAGCTGCCTATTCGTATCAGCAATTGTTCCGGATCAGCGCGGCGCAACAATACAGCTAGAAACTCGCAATCGAGAGGATCGGCCGAATCGACGTTTTCAAACGACAGCAGAAGACGAGAAGCTGCGGCATGGGCAACGTGGCTCAAAAGAAAATCCGCAATCCCATGCGCCAACCGAAGGGTCCATGAGCGCGAGTCTCCTTCCCGCGAGACAGCGAGCCACTTTGCAACTTCGTCTGGCACCGCGAAATAAGCCTGGATTTCCGGTGCAACTGACAATAACGTCAATTGGTGGGCCTTAACTAGGGCGGGATTCCGCGCCAACACCTGCTCCACTACTTTGCGATTCAGCGCGTTAGCGGCGGTATAGGGTCCGCGATGATTGTGGTGGGCATCGATGCTGAGCCAGGGTAAACGGTCATCCAGAGTGGCGTCTCGATCAGCGCTGAAAGGTGCGATCACCCACTGATGATGAGGAATACACACTGCACCTCCCTGCCGGATCAGCGCCCCCTATCGGGCAAGCTAGTGCCCTTTCCTGGTGATGGTAAAACCTAGAAAATACAAGTGTCGCCTTCCGAACCGCCGCCTTGACCGATAATACCGGCCGAAATGGATTTCAACTGATCTTCAGAAAGGGTTTCGCTTTCCACCTTCTCGGCTTCTTGGATTTTCTGCTCAAGAACATCCGATTTCGTCGCATCTTCGCTTGGCATAAGGCTCCTTCTTTTGGCTGGCTAGCCGAAAACCAGCCCAAAGTAGCAGTTTTGCCGCAATGTGTCAATGGAAAGCTGCGCGATTGTCGGCGCAAAGTAGAAATGTCCTATTCCAGCAAAGTAGAAATGTCCTAATGAGCAGCATTTGCTGACGCCCCCTTTCCCTCATCTCAGGATCGCGTTCAGAACGGCGCGGAGAGGTCAAGGGCGCGTGCTTGTTGCGCGGCGAATGCGACCCCTTGACGGCGAGCACCGTTCTCGACAATGGACACAGAGGGAAAGGGGACCCTTCCTCCAGCGTGTCGACCTTTCCAAAATAGGACATTTCTACTTTGCTACGACATGGAAAGCTGCGCGATTTGCACTTAAATGATGGGTTGCGAGACCTGAACATTGGAAGCTAATCATTCATGCGGATCAATAAATTGTGTTGCCTTTTGCCCGGCGGCATAGGGAGTACCGTAACTGATGAAGGAGTGCCCGTTTGACGAGGCCTAGATGGCGGTGACCTCTGGTAGCGCTTGCGGGAGAGAGCGGTAGACACGAGGAGCGCAAAACTGCAGCGCCGAGGCACAAGGCAAAAGAAACCTGCGCCGGTTGAGTGGCCGACGCAGGTTCTTCTGTTGTAATGAGGCGACTGTGTCCGGACTACGGTCCCTAGTTCTTAATACAGGACCGGATTATACATGCTCGACATCCGGAAGGTCCGATAGGTGCCCCCCGTTGCTTGCATCGTATAGGTGACGGGGGCCCCGGTCGTATTGGCGGTCTCCGTCGCGGAGGTATACGAGGTATTCATTGCCCCGGCGACGATGCCGGAATCGCAAAACAGGCCGCCGCTTGCCAGGAGCTGGCTGCTGCCTAGCGCGAAGGAGTAGGTCCCCACGTCCCCGTCGATGTTCAAGTTCGACGCCAAACCTGTCTCATTGAGGAAGTACAGCAGGCAACGGCTGTTGCCGCCGGGATCAAATCCACCGGGTTTCACCCGCGTGTCCCCATCGTCGAAAAGAGTCAGGAACGGGAGATTGTTGATGATCTGTATGTTGGCGTCGTGCTGATGGGAGTTCCAAGGGTATCCCAAGTCGTACGAACCGGTGGTGACGGGGTTGTTGGTTGAAACCGTCAGAAGCGGGAGGGCATTCCCATTTTCGTCTTTCAAGTCAGCCGGACCTTGTTCCCACATGACGTGTCCGTCGCCGGTCCCGTTTCCGTAGGCGATTTTGAAGACAACGTCCTGGTGACGCGAGGAGACCACCATGTTGCCGTCATAGGAGGTGTATTGGATTGAGTTGGTGTGCATCCAATCGATCGCTGTGGTAAAGGTCGAGCCGGTTGCAAAATCGAATGCTGTGATCGGCGGGCATCCTCCCCCGCCAGGCGCGGTACAAGTCTCGCCCAGCGGAGGCGCCTGATTCAAGTCGAAGTGCGTGGCCTCGTCCCAATTCCAGACCAGCTTGAGGTTCGAATTGAGAACGATGACCTGTTCAGCGAAGATGTCCTTTGGGCTGGTACACGTGCCGCCCTGATCGCCTAGTGTGGTGGGATCGAAGAAGCATTCCGCTTCAGACGGCGAAACGTTTTCTTCGTCAGCGATCATCAGGATATCGCCGGTCGGCGCGGCGCTGGTCGGACCGTACATCCTGCGAACTTCGTGGTTGAAATTTATGATTGGCTTTTGGCCGGTCGCAACCATTTGCTCATTGACGGCACCGACGGACTCTTCGAGAACCGTGTTTCCCGCGAGATCCACTTCGCGGAAACCCTGGAGGTAAATGTTAGATCCCGAACCGAAGAAGCCCAAAATGTTCCCTCCCAGTTCAGTCCGGATAGGAGCAACATTTGTGATGTACCAAATTATGTTGCCAGCGAGATCGACAACAGGAGCGGCTGGGATTTTACCCATAACCGGAATAGTGAGATCGCTAAACATAATCAGTGGCTCGGTGAGATCCGAAGATGTTCCGCTGGGAGTAAGCGCCGGAAAAGTAACGGTACTGGGAATGGCAGCGGTGGTGAAGGTTAGAGTCGGGCCGGTGTGGACCACGGTGTTTGATGGAGTCAGCGTTTCGTAATACATGCTGTAAGTGGTACTTGGATACATCCCTGCAATGTAAAAATTCATGCTGCTGGTATCCGCGACCTTTGCGGTATGGCGGCAGGGCTGGGCGGCTGTTTGCTGAGTCGCGGTGATTCCACCCGGGGGCACCGCCGTGGTCGGTTTAAAGAACACGACCATGCTGTTCGGAGACAGGCAGGATGTGCCGGTGAAGAGAGCAACCAGCGGATGGTTGGTGGTGTTAACG
>JBAPOI010000892.1:0-3940 GCA_049279555.1 Candidatus Sulfotelmatobacter sp. | reverse complement strand
ATGTAACTGAAGGCGTGCACGCGGCGCCGCCCTTCGGCGGTGAAGGAGATGTCGTACGGCGAATAATCCATTTGTGATTGCTCGTTATGGGACGCGTCCCATAATGTACGTTATGGTAAGTCCCGCGTCATGGTAAGAAGCGGCGCAGTCCCGAGCTTTTTAGCCGAAATCTCCGCCGCGTCCGGCACATAATGCGCTACAGAGCTTCGAGCCACTCGATGAGGCTCGATGACAGAAGGGGCGTTGGTGCTTGCGTCGGTTGGGGGCCGTGTGCCGAGTCGAGAGCCTTGCGTTTCATCTCAAGGTCCGCCTGAACGTAGACTTCAGTTGACTTCATATCGACATGTCCAAGGAAATCTTTGACCATGACGAGGGGAACGCCGGACTGGAGAAGGTGCATGGCCTTTGTATGTCTCATGGTATGAGGACTGATTCCCACGCGTGCCAGAGTGGGCATGGCGGGTTTGGCCCGGCGCAAATACTTCAGCAGAATGTATCGCGCACCGTGCCGGCCCAGTCGGCCGCCCCGCCCGTTTTGCAGGAGTGGCTGTTGGTCGTTGAGTTGACGTCCGTTGACGGACAGGAACTGTCGGACCAGCCGTGCTGATTGGGGCAGCAATGGGCATAAGCGCTCCCGACCTCCCTTACCCCGAACACAGACGAATGGCGGCGGTTCCAGATGAAAGTCACGCGGTGTCAGATCAAGCAGTTCCTGGATGCGGGCGCCGGTGTCATAGAGTATGCTGAGGAGCACGTAATCGCGTTCTCCGTGCTTAGCCAAGCGGTCGATTTGAGCCAGCAGATGACCAAGTTCCTGCTCGCTGAGATAGCCGAGTAAAGGACGAAGCGCCTTCTTTGCGGGAACAGACAAGACAGGACTGCAGGTAGCAGCCAGAGCTGGTTCTCGCCCCGCGACGTAGCGAAAGAAGGTTTGAACCGCCGCCAGGCGTGAATTGCGCGTGCGGATCGTGTTGCCGCGGCTGGTCTCCAAGTCCGCGAGAAATTCCAATACCACGGGGGCAGTGAGATCCTCGATAACGAGCTGATCGACGGAGCGGCGACACCGCCCGGCCGCAAACTGAAGCAGGAGCTTCATTGCATCCCTATACGAGGTGGTTGTATGGGGGCTGACGCCCCGCTCTACGGCGAGATAACGAAGAAAGAATGCCGAGAGCAGCGTGGGGAGCGTGGGGAGGTTCATCAAAGCCCCCCTTCGTTGATCAGGTAGCCGAAGCGGGCTTGATGTCGCCGAGTGATTTCTCCCATGAGATCCTGGGTCAGTTGCAAGTAACGCTGAGAGCTGGCCAAGCCGACGTGCCCAAGGTATGTGGCCAGGAGCGGCAACTTCGCGTCGAGATCGACATTCTGTTCGCACCACAGCAGAAGGCGGAGCACAGCCATTGAATGCCTCAGGTCATGGAGGCGAATGTGCCGGTTGCCAGTCGTTCGCTCAATGCCGGCGGTCTTCAGTGTCTGGTGGAAAGCTTCGCGCAAGGCGGTAATCGAATACCGTCCCCCGCGCGGGCTGGGAAAGAACGGCTTCTCGGGAACGCCGGCGGCGAACTGCTTGGTCGCTAGTGTCCGGCAGTGCGCCAGTTGCTGAGCCAAGTCCGGCGTAATCGGAACCATTCTTGACTTGTCGAACTTGGTATGCCGGATATGCAGCACACCTGCGTCGAGGTCGACATCGGCCTGTGTGAGCCGTAGAAGTTCTCCGGCTCGCAGGCCGGCAAGATACAGTAGGCGCAAGGCAGTGCCCAGGACTGCGTCCCGAACCGGCGACGACCGTCCTTTCGGCAACTCAGCGCAAGCTTGCAGGAAACGCTTACCCTCCTCTCGGCTGAGCACCCGTGGCACAAATTTCTGGCGCACGATCCGCAAGGAGCGGCGGTCTGGCACGACCGTCCGCGCGTCTTCGAGACGCAGGAAGCGACAGACTTCCCGCATGAGCGTCAAGCGGTGCGCGCGGTTCGACTCCGATTCAGTGCCCCGTCGAGCTACGTAATCGTGCACAATCGCTGGGGTGATAACAGGATCTTCTGGCGAAAGGCGAGTGTTGAGAAAGCGATCCATTTCGCGCAACACGCGGCCCTCCTCTCTATAGCGATAGCCCATAGCGTGCTTTTGAGCGAGGAACTGCACCAGCTTTGATGCCAGCGGCGAGATGAGTTCGGGGGAGGAAATTGGTGGCAAAGCGTTCATCGGATTACCTCCGCCGCCGAGATGGCCACGCTTCGCAAACCATCTACCTCGACCCGGGTATAGCCGAAGGTGGTCTGAGTAGACGCGTGGCCCAGCACGTCGGCGATTGCCTTAAGAGGCTGCCCGGAAGCCAGCAACTGAGTCGCCAGCGTATGGCGAAATAAGTAAAGGCCGCGGCGCCCGGATCGGTTGGCAAGGCCGACGCGCCTAAGGGCATCGCGCATGATCGTGGCGAGGTTGTTCTCAGCCGCGAACGGCTCGAACGGTGCACAGTGGCGCAGAAAGACAGTGCGGTTCGTCGATGCTGGGCGACCGTCGAGCAAGTAGGCGCTGAGCGCATCTGCGACGTCAGGGAGCAATGGCAGTACGAGGGGCCTGCCGGTCTTGACTTGCCGGAGATCAATCCGGGCCTCACGCCAATCAATCTCGTCGAGGGTCAGTTGGCGAATGTCACAGGGGCGCAATCCGTACCGAGCAGCCAGCACAAGGACCGCATAGTCGCGCCGGCCGAGCGGAGTTGAACGGTCCACCGCGGCCAGGACTCGATCCACCTCAGCCCGACCCAGCACGTCTGGAAGGCGGACATACCGGTACTGTCGCGGTCGTGGGACCGCATCACGCAAGGAACTGGAGAGCCATCCCTGCGCGGCGGCCCAGCGGAAAAAGACTCGAAGGGTGGAACCATACGAGCGTCGGGGTGCTTTATTCTTGTCATTTTCGTAGAACTCACGAACGTGCCCTGGCGTAATCTGGTCGAGTTCTGTGATGCCGGTGCCCTCCAGGTACTGGGCGAACGCCGACAGCTTTTGAGTGTACTTCCTGGTCGTTTTCGCCGCCAGTCCGCGATGCGTTTGCACAAACAGCAAATACGGCGCCAAAATCGGGGCAAACCAATCTGGGGTAACAGGAGGAGAGCCAACACGTCGGCGAAACTGTCCGCGTTCGTCTGTGTCGAGGAAAATTCTGACCGAGGCCCGAAGAACGCGGGAGCGGCTTGGGCTTGTTTTCGCCGTACGCCGGGCAACATACTGCCGTACCGTATCGGTATCTATAGCCAGCAAAGGCAGACCGCGTTCCTCGAGGTGCCGGGAGAAACGCAGCCATTCGTGAAGATGCTGGCGGATTACGTCATTCGCATAGCGCAGTTCCACCAAACTACTTCCAACGTGGTCCATGCGCTGCTTGTGGGGCGACGCGCGATACTGCCCGCACTCGTCACCAGAAAACCAGTTTGAAAACATTGTAGACTCCTTAGCGAAGTGAAATTCAGAGAGCCCCAATATTCTCGCCGTTGGAGATTATGGGAAGCGCGGGTTGGCTAAATCCCGGTGATTCGTCCGAAACCACACTAGGTGACGTTTGCCTCTTACCATGACGCGGGACTTACCATAATCTTCACCAGGCGCTGTTTCTATCACCAAGCGCGCTTCCGGCGCCGATGATCCGCGCAGCTTCCGCACAAAGCGTTTCACGCTGGCGTATTTTTCACTGAAGCCGTGGCCGTCCACCAGGTCTTGCCAAATGGCCATGGCGTTCCGGCCTTTGGCCAGCTCAGCTTCTATGAACTCCCGGTACGGTTCGCAGGCGCTCTCCGACGGAGTTGAGGGCGGCGTCCGGATCTCGTCCGCGGGACCATTTTCGTGTCCAGGGTCGGTGGACACCTCGATGGCCGGTTTTGGATGGCCGCGTCCCCAGCCTCCTGGAGGTCGGACGGGAATGCCCGCCGCTTTTAGATAGG
>JBAPOI010000891.1:0-7504 GCA_049279555.1 Candidatus Sulfotelmatobacter sp. | reverse complement strand
TGCCAGCGCTGCGCCCATGAACTGGCGCCCGAATCGCTTGTGTGCGATCAATGTCATGCTCTCGTCCACGCCGAAAAACTCGACCAACTCGCGGCCGAGGCGAAAGCGCTGGAAGCCAAAGGCGATCTTCGGCAAGCACGCGACAAATGGCTATCGGGCATCGCGCTGCTCCCAGCGAGTTCGCGGCAGGCAAGCTGGATTCAAGAGCATGCACGTGCGCTGGACGCCGCTGCGGACCGGCTACAGCCGGCTCCGCCAAGCGAAAACAAGTGGGCGCAAAAGCTGGGACCGGTGGGTCCAATCGCCGTGTTGCTGGCCAAAGGTAAGTTCGTTCTAACTGCGCTCTTCAAGCTGAAGTTTTTGCTCAGCTTCGCCGCTTTCATTGGCATTTACTGGGCCGCATTCGGAATGAAGTTCGGCATCGGTTTTGCAGTGCTGATTCTGCTCCACGAGATGGGACATTTCATCGATATCAAGCGCCGCGGTTTGCCAGCTGAAATGCCCGTATTCCTGCCGGGGCTAGGAGCCTACGTGCGCTGGCAAGCACTCGGCGTGCCGCTCGAAACACGCGCCGAGGTCAGCCTGGCCGGTCCACTCGCTGGATTCTTCACAGCCCTGGCATGCGCCGCACTCTGGTGGCAGACGGGCAATCCACTATGGGCTGCGCTGGCGCGGGTGGGAGCGGCTCTGAATCTATTGAACTTGATTCCCGTCTGGGTACTGGACGGCGGACAGGCCGTGTTGGCCTTGAGCAAAACGGAGCGCATCGTTCTCCTCACAGCCTCTTTCGCCCTGTGGCTTCTTCTGGGAGAAAACATGTTCTTTCTGGTCGCGCTAGGGGCGGGTTATCAAGTGTTTTTCGCCCGGAATCTGCCCCCGCGTTCCAGCCACGCGGCGACGTTTTACTTTGTGGCGGTTTTGACGGCGCTGGGGGTGATTATCCACCTGATGCCGGGGCAAGGACTCGGCGTGCGCTAAACCGCCTTCGGCTGGTGTAGGATAGCGGCGACCGAACCGAGGAATTGTGTTATGAACGCTCACCCTGAACGGTCCTCTTCGATCTTCCGTTGCCTGCTCGCGTTTGTTTTTCTCTTGTCCTGCCGATCTCCGGTTTTCGCCGGTGAGCCTCAATGGGTAGAGGTGCGCTCGCCGAACTTCTCGGTCGTCACAGACGCCGGCGAAAAACGCGGCCGCGAAGTCGCCATGCGCTTTGAACAGATGCGAGCCGTTTTTGGCGCGCTGATGACAAAGGCGAACGTAAACCTGCCGGTTCCCCTGCAAATCGTAGCTTTTCGCAACACCAAAGAAATGCGGCAGGTTGCGCCACTTTTCAACGGCAAGCCCACGCAAGTTGCCGGATTATTTCAGGGTGGAGAAGACCGCAGCTTCATCATGCTCGACATGTCTCTCGAGAATCCCTGGGTCGTTGTCTTCCACGAATACGCGCATCAGTTAATGAATGGCAATCTGCCCGGCGAATTTGCTCCCTGGTTTGAAGAGGGTTTTGCGGAATATTTCTCCAGCATCGAAGTCGACAGCAAAGAGGCTCGGGTCGGCAAGATTCCGAACTACGAATACGCGATCTTAGAACAAATTGGAATGATGAAGATCGCAGATCTCTTGAGGGTGCAGCAGAATACCTCCACCTATAACGAGAGCGGCGACCATCGCACCACGTTCTACGCCGAGTCCGGGATTTTGATGCATTACATCTACGACAACCAGCTCTTGCCCAAGGTCGCGATTTACTTTGACTTGACGCTGAACCAGCACAAGAGCATCGAAGACGCCGTTGAACAAGCCTTTGGCATGAACACGCAACAGTTCGACAGGACGTTACGCAACTACGCGGCCAGCGGCCGCTTCAAGTATTATCCGATTCCCACGCCTAGCATCGCCTCCAGCAACTATACGGTTACGCCGCTCAGCGCCGCGACCGGCAATGCAGTGCTGGCGGATATCCATCTGCATACGCGCGATTACCAGGATCGGGCGCTGACCGAGTTTCAGGACATTTTGAAATCCGACCCGAACAACCTCGCAGCCTGCCGTGGCCTGGGCTATGCGTATCTGCAAAAACAGGATTTCACTCAGGCGCGGGAATATTTTAAGCGCGCTTCCCAACTGGATTCCAAAGATCCGCGGGTTCACTATTACAATGCCCTGCTCATCACTCGCGAGAGCGGCTTCGGTGCCGACGCCGATGTGCCCGCGATCACTAAAGAATTGGAAGCCTCCATCGGCCTCGATCCAACCTTTGCCGATTCGTACGCGCTTCTGGCATTTGCGCAGTCCACCTCCGGGGATACGGCCACGGCACTCGCGACGATGCGTAAAGCGATTGCCATCAGCCCGCGCAACGAGAGTTACCTCTTCAATCTAGCCAACCTTTATATGGCGAACCGGCAGCCGGATCAGACAATTGCGCTACTACAGTCGCTCCAGATTACTGACAATCCCAAGCTCGCATTGGAAGTGGCAGGGCTGCTCGCGCAAGCGCGGCAATTCAGAGCGATGTTGAAAGCCGGCGCGCAAGCCGAAGAACCCACACCCACCACCTTCGCAACGCAGCGAGAAGAACCTAAGAGCGATCCTGCGAACGCCATTGCAGAGCCGGTGCGCTCCGGGCCCGCGAAATTTATTAAAGGCACACTGACCAATGCTGATTGCGCTACCCCGCCCTCCGCTGTGCTAACCGTGGTTTCGGGAGAGAAAACCTGGAAGATGATGGTGGCCGACCGGAATCATCTTGTTCTTATCGGAGCCGACAGCTTCTCCTGTTCCTGGAGTAATCAGAAAGTGGCTATCAATTATCGCGAAACCAACAACGGAGAGGCGAACGTGATTTCTCTGGAAATTCAATAATCTCCTTTAAATCCGGAATGCCCGAAGCGGAACATCTGATAAATCTCTTTTATGCATCCCATCAGCTTTTTCGATTGTCCCGCACGGCGCACTCGCGATATTCTCTCAGGTTGATTCCCAGCCAACGCAACTCCATGTTTCGTGGAGCGGTTTGCCGATACCGTTCATCGTTATGGTTATTTACTGACAACTCATTAGGAGACTGAAGGACATCCATGCCCAACGAACTGCGCAATTTCCTGGCACTCACTTACGACGAACTGGAAGAACTGAATCTGGAGGCGAAGGAGCAGCGCAGGAAGCGGGTCGCCATTCACAAGATCCAGGAAGAACGGCTGAAATACCTCACCGACGAAAAACGAATCAAAGCCATCACCGTGCTTTTCAGCGACCTTGAAGGCCGCCTGCACATGCTGGATTACGATAAGAAATTTCTCATCAAGAGCTGGGACAATCTCACCTTCGACGGCTCTTCGATTCGGGGCTTCACGGCACAGCGCGAAAGCGATCTGCGACTGGGTATCGACTGGTCGGCATTTTATTGGGGTCCTGCGGATGTTTTCGGTTCAGGCAAAGTGCTGGTGTTTGGCGAAGTCATCGATAAGGGCGGAACGCCCTATGCCGCCGACATTCGCGGCGTACTGAAGGGATACGCGGGCGACCTGCACAAGAAAAAAGGCTACACGCTCAACGCCGCCAATGAGATTGAAGGTTTCCTCTTCAATGGCGCGGATGCCGAACGCAACTACCACCAAACTGGCAAATTCGACTATGTCAATACTGGCGGTTATTACCATTCGCTGCCCGGTGACCCGCTGCGCACCTTCATCGACACCACCGCCGAAGTGCAGCGCTCGATGGGCTTCCAGAACGAGAAGGACCATCCGGAAGTTGCGCCCTCGCAATTCGAAATTAACTACGGCTATGGTGAAGTGGTGGCGGCCGCAGACCAGATTCAGCTCTACAAGCTGATTTGCCGGCAAGTCGCGACTAATCTGGGATTCACCGCATCGTTTTTGCCCAAGCCGGTCGTGGGCGTGAACGGGAGCGGCATGCACACCAACGTTTCGATCAGCGATGGCAGCAAGAATCTATTCTGGGACGCCAAGGGCGAAGAGAAGCTCAGCAAGACAGGCTGGTCTTTCGTGGATCGCATCCTCACTCATGGCAACGACGTGTGCCTGCTGCTGAATGCCAGCGTGAACGCTTATCGCCGGCTGGATCCGCACTTCGAAGCTCCCAACCAGATCAAGGCATCGGCAGTTGACCGTGGTTCGATGATCCGTATTCCGATCGGCAACGAGAAAAGTATGCGCGTCGAAGTTCGCTCGGTATCGCCGGATGCGAACCCCTATCTGGTGCTGTATTCAATCTTCAAGACTGGCATCGACGGCGAGACCGCGAAGATTAAGAACCTGCGCCAGGCGGAGCGCTACCTGCCCGACAATATCTACGACGCGCTGGCGAACTTCCGCAAATCCGAATGGACGACAGAGATCCTTGGGGAAGACGTGAAGGGCCGCTACGCCGACCTGAAGCAGGCTGCTGCGGATCGCTGCCCCCGCTCCCTGGGAACATTCGTCAAAGCCCCGGAAGTGCAGTTTCATCACGAGGTCTACAACCAGTTCCTGTGGAACCTATTCTAAGCTGCTGCAGTTCTGCCAGATTCAAAGCCCCGGCCGCAAGCCGGGGCTTTCTTGTGCGATTCCACTCCATTGTTATGGAGTGAACTTGTAGATGGATCCGTCGTTCCCGCTGCCTCCATGCACGGTCGCGCCGTAGAAGTTTCCCTTCCCGTCGAAAACCATTCCGTTGTAGGCGAATCCCGGATTCGGATCGCCGGGAAAACGATAGACGGCCTTCTCCGTCCACGTGCCGCCGCTGCCCGGTGAGATCCTAAAGATTGTTCCACAACCGCATTTCGCGGCACCGCCATCGCTGGTCGTCCCATACATATTTCCTTGCCCATCGCTCACGAGAGTGCTGATCGGACTATCGCCGTCACTGCCGCCCTTGAAACTGTAGAGCACAGATTCAGTCCAAGAGCTGCCATTGCGTGTGAGTTTATAAACTGTCCCCACATCATTCGCGCCGGCGTAATACGTGGTGCCGTACAGATTTCCGCTCTTGTCGAAAATCACCCCGCCATAGGGTGACGCTCCGTCTGGTTGATCCTTGAAAGAATAAAGTGTCGTGAGCTGCCATTGGCCATTGGCCTGCGCGAGTCTGAATACGTTGCCAAAACCATTCGCTCCACCCACCGTGTTCACTCCATAAAGATTGCCGGCAGCATCGAGAAGCAGCCGGCTTGCTGAACCTCCCAATCCATCGACGCCTCCGGTGAAGGTGTGGATCACAATCAGCTTCCAGTTGCCGTCGGCGACGGGCTTTATCCCGTAGACGACGCCAAAACCGTTTGCGCCTCCTGTAGGAGTCGTTCCGTAAAGATTGCCTCGTTTATCGATGGCCACGGGGCTCCCCGGACCAGACCCGTCATTTCCACCGGTGAAAGTGTGGACCACGCTTTGCGTCCAGACTCCACCAGAGTTGCTGAGCTTGTAGACGACACCGCATCCACCCTCACAAGAGCCTCCGCCGCCGGTCACAGCAGTTCCGTAGAGGTCGCCGTGAGCGTCGAGTGTCACGCCTTTGTAGGGCTCCCCTCCATCGGCTCCTCCGGTAAAGTTGTAAAGCACGGTGTGGGTCCAACCGCCGCCGGAAGGGCTTAACTGGAAAACCGTTCCACCCCCAAACGTGCCACCTTGCACCGACGTTCCGTAAAGATTACCGGTGCCATCCATGACTAATTCCGTATCCGTATATTCGCCGTCATTGCCACCCCCGAAGCTATAAATCTGGGTTGTGCTCGCCACCGCGGAGCCAGCCAGTAAAACTGCGACTGCAACAAGCAATCGAAAACTGCTCACGAGACTGAATCGAAGGTTTCCCATTTTTCCCTTTTTGTCGGCCCGGGGCGCGAAGAAACGCTGCCGCATACGGCAAAACTATACCATCGAAACCCTTCCCAAAACACGGCACAGGATTCCCCTGGCTGTGCTAGATTCAGAATCTTGATGGAAGCCGCTCCCACGATCTCAACCCAGGGCCTGACTCGCCGCTTCGGCGAATTGCTTGCCGTGGATGGCGTTGACCTGCGCGTGGCTCCCGGACAATTTTTCGGATTTCTCGGGCCGAACGGCGCGGGGAAATCGACGACCATCAAAATGCTCACGGGTTTACTCGCGCCAAGCTCAGGACGTATTGAAATTCTCGGGATCGATTTGACCGCGCATCCCGTCGACGTTAAGCGGCAGATCGGTGTCGTCCCGGAAGGCATGGCGCTGTTCGGGCGGCTGACTGGATCTGAGTTCCTGAACTTCGCGGGACGCATGTACGGGCTGGACCGCGAAACCGCGGCCAAACGTACGGCGGAACTACTCGACTTTATGCAGCTTGCCGATCAGCCGAAGAAGCTGGTCACGGACTATTCGCACGGCATGCAGAAGAAGCTTGCCATGGCGGCCGCTGTGATTCATGGACCGAAGGTCTTGTTCCTGGACGAGCCGTTCGAGGGCGTGGATGCCATTGCCGCCGGAACGCTCAAGACGATGCTGCAAGGCATGATCGCGCGCGGAGCCACGATTTTTCTTACCTCACACGTGCTCGAGATCGTGGAGCGGCTGTGCACTCACGTCGCCATCATTCAGAAGGGACGGTTGGTGGCGCAGGGGTCGCTCGAAGAGTTGCGAGCTGGAGTCGAGGCACAAACCCCCGCGGGATTGGCTGACAATTCGGGCGATGGTTCGGTCAACGGCGCGCGGACATCCGGTGAAAAGTTGACGCTGGAGCAGATCTTCTTGCGCACCGTGGGCGGCTCCCGCCCCGCGGAGCAGGAGCTCTCGTGGCTGGGATGATGCAACATGATTGAACCCAACCTGACCATGAAAAGACGCGGCCAACTCCGGGCTGTCGCATGGTTGCGCTGGCGGCTTTTCGCCAACGGCCTGCGTAGCAAGCGAGCCAGGCTTGAGCTGCTCTCGCAAGTCATCGTCTCGATCGCTTTCGCCATCGGCGGATTCGGTGGCATGATCTTTATGGCCGGGATGACTTTCTTCATTCTTGAAAAAGGCAAGCCCGAACTCCTTGCGATCCTGCTGTGGATCATATTTTTCTTCTGGCAACTCTTCCCCATCATGGCAACCGCCTTCACCAATAATCCCGATTCTTCCGAACTGCTGCGCTTTCCCCTCAGCTACCGCTCCTACTTCCTGGTGCGAATGGCCTATGGAGCCTTTGACCCCGCAACCTTTCTCGGCAGCCTGTGGTCGTTCGGAATTCTGTTGGGCGTCGGTTTCGCGAAACCAGCATTGCTGCCTTGGACATTGCTCATTCTGCTGACATTCGCCACATTCAATCTACTGTTCATGCAGATGATTTTCGCCTGGGTAGAACGTTGGCTGGCGCAGCGCCGCACGCGGGAAGTTCTCGGCGTCCTCTTCGTACTGGTCATGCTGAGTTTTCAGATGATCGGTCCGCTCACGGGGTACTTCGGCAAGCGAGCGCGGCCCGAAGTACAAAAAATTATCGACATAGTTGGTCCGATACAGGGCATTCTGCCTCCTGGCCTCGCCGCTAACTC
>JBAPOI010000890.1:0-1672 GCA_049279555.1 Candidatus Sulfotelmatobacter sp. | reverse complement strand
GATTTATGTTGGCGCTGGCACCAGTGGGCGTATCGCCGCGCTGGATGCCTCCGAGTGCCCGCCAACTTTCAATACCGATCCTCGTTCCGTGCAGTTCATCATTGCTGGAGGCCCAAAAGCTCTGGCCTCGGCGACCGAGGCAAGCGAAGACGACGAAAAACTTGGCCGCTCTGAAATGGCGCGCCGCAAGCCTGGAAAACACGACGTTGTCCTCGGCATCGCATCCAGCGGCCGCACTCCTTTTACGGTCGCTGCGGTCGCCGAAGCTCGACGCCGAGGCGCGCGCACGATTGCCCTCACCTGCAATCCTGATTCGCCTCTCGAACGCGCGGCTCATTTCGCGATTGTGACGCCGGTTGGGCCTGAAGTGCTTGCCGGGTCGTCGCGCATGAAAGCCGGTACTGCGCAGAAAATGGTTTTGAACATGATCTCGACTGGAGCGATGACGCGCCTGGGCTATGTCTACGGCAATCTCATGGTCAACGTTCATCCGAAGAACGAGAAGCTGACGCAGCGTGCTGTTGGAATTCTGCAGCGCGCATTGCAAGTCGACCAGGAAACCGCGCGCCTTGCGTTGCAGGCCTCCGGCAATCGCACTCCGGTCGCGATGGTCATGTTGGCCGCTGAGGTCACGCGCGCGGAGGCGGAGGCTGCGCTGAAGAAATCAAAGGGTAACGTACGGCAAGCGATTGCTTTAGCAAAACCTAAATAGAAATCGGCGCATCAGTACTGCGTCTTTCTCAAGCGCCGATCGTTAAGCTTGTTTGACCCCTGCCGCACACTCGTTTACCTTGGGGATGCCGTTTCGCTTCGCGTTGCGAGGGCCGCGGCGCGAGGCTTCTCCCCTTCATGGATAAAAAGCGCATCGTGGCCAGTGCGGTTATTTTTCTCATCCTTGCCGTGTTGGTTTACTTTCAGTTTCGCGAATGGCGAGCTTTCGATTGGAGTAAGTTTCGCAACCTCAGCCAGCAAATCCGCTGGTTTCACGTCCTCCACGCCGTACTTTGGATATATTTCGGGTATGTGCTGCGGGCCATCCGGTGGAAGATTTTTCTCCTACCCGTTCGACCCAAAGCTTCGTATAAGGGGCTGATAGCTCCTACGATAATCGGGTTCACAGGCTTGGCCTTGCTAGGCCGGCCCGGCGAACTCATTCGCCCTTATCTCATTTCGAAGCGTGAGAATCTCCCATTCTCCTCGCAGATGGGGGTGTGGGCGATTGAAAGAATATTTGATTTTGGAGCGTTCACTCTCCTGATGGTCTTTGCGATTTTTTTCCTGCCGGCCGCGATGCAATCGATTCCACATCCCGAGTACTATCACAACTTTCGGATCGGCGGGTTTGTGTTGATCGGTCTTGTGACGGGCCTGTCCGGAACGGCCGTCATCATCAGCCGCAGCGGTGAAGCAATTGCGGCATGGGTCGAGACACGCTTCGCACACTTGGCGGCGAATCTGGGCCATCGCATCGCGGAGAGGATCCGGGAGTTTGGGGCGGGCTTACGCATCGTTCACGGACCCATATCCCTGGCTCTATCGATCGTCGTTTCGCTGGCAATGTGGTTCGTCATAGCCGTCGCCTATCAGGAAGTAACGCATTCCTACGGTACAGATGCCCTTGATATTACTCGCCCTCAAGTGTTGCTCTTGATGGGAGCTAGCATTTTTGGAT
>JBAPOI010000889.1:0-7351 GCA_049279555.1 Candidatus Sulfotelmatobacter sp. | reverse complement strand
GGATTGGCCCCGATTAACCACTTTGGGGCACTGTGGCTGCCCGTCGTTGACAGGCCCAGTACCGCAGCGTAGCGTTGCCTCAGGTCCGACAACATCTCAAATTTGGGCGGCGGAGGGGCGACCATGTTGTGCAGATCTTTCTGCGCAGCGGTGATTTTATGTCTCGCGGTAAATAGCGCGGCGCAAGACCCAACCAAAATAGAACCCAAGCACTACCGGCTGCTTTTTGAGAATGAAAAGGTGCAAGTGGTCAGCGTCCACTATGGGCCGCACGAGAGGTCTCAGATGCATGACCACCCCGGCGGTGTAGTGGTCATCGTCACGGGGGGACACCTTCGGTTCACTGACCCCAACGGCAAGGTCACCGAGGTTTATTCCAAGGCTGGTGAAGCCCGATGGTTTCCTCCCTTCAAGCACGAGGTCGAGAACGTTGGTGACGAACCTTATAACGCGGTTTACGTCGGTATCAAGGGAAAGTTAACCGCTGCCATAAATAATCCGAAGCAAGAGTCACCGATAAGTCCCGAACAATTGGCGGCAATCATGGCTGAGTATTCGCAGGCAACTGCGAAGCCTCGATGACGGCTTTCGGTCTGGCTTCCCTCCGTGTGCCGACCGAAAGCTAAGTAATCCTGCTGAAGCCGCAAAACCGATAGCCCAAGGCCGTTCCCTATCCGTATAATCGTTTTTTAACGATTCTTTCCCTTCAAAGGAAGTTTATGGCGCACATGGTCTTCTGCGTAAAACTCAAAAGAGAATTGCCCGGCCTGGACGAACCCCCGTTCGATAACGACCTTGGCCGCAAAGTGTATGACAATGTTTCCGAGCAAGCCTGGAGGATGTGGGTAGAACACTGCAAGATGCTGCTGAACGAATACCGCTTGAACCCGGCCCGCCGCGAGGATCAGGAAGTCATCGTGAAGCAGATGGATCAGTTTTTCTTTGGGGAAGGTTCGGCACTGCCCAAAGAATACGTGCCGCCTGCGCAGAAATAGCGGAACCCGAGGCCTTCATTCGAGAGGAACTTCGCCATTCACACTGTTGAAATATTTGCTCGCAACCGCGCTAACTCCATTCCCGCCAGCGAATTACCGCTTTAGTTACTAATGCACTAATATTGGTGCACATTTAATCACCCCGTAACATTCCGTTGCTACAACTGGAATATGGATCTGCCCGTGTACAACACGCTGATCCTTTCCGACCTGCATCTCGGTGCAGAGACGAGTCATGCCCGCGAAGCCACGCGCGTGCTCAAGGAAAATCGTTTCCAGCGGTTGATCCTTCTTGGCGATATTTTTGCCGATCTCAACTTCGCCCGCCTGACCAAAGACCATTGGAAGTTCCTCGGTTATATCCGCAAGTTATCGAATCCGAAGCGAAACGTTGAAGTGGTTTGGGTGGAAGGCAACCATGACCACGGACTGACGAACATCATGTCGCACCTGGTCGGCGTTCGCGTGTATCAGCATTACTCATGGGAATACGCCGGACTGCGGCACATCGCGATTCACGGCCACCAGTTCGATGGCTTCCAGGTAAATAATGTCAGGCTGAATACGCTGGGCACTTCACTCTATCTGCAACTGCAGAAGCTCGATTTCAAGAACAAGCCGATCGCGCGCCTGATTGACCGGCTGAATACGCGATGGCTGCGCATGTCATCGAAAGTTTCCTCGGGAGCAATGAATTATGCGCGGCAGCACGGTGCTGACCGCATTTTCTGCGGCCACACTCATCAGGCCATTCATGTGGAACAGGACAGCATTCACTACTACAACTCAGGCGGCTGGGTCGATTCCCGTCTGACGTATCTGACCGTTGATGAACAGGGGGTTCGCATCCATGATTACAATGAGCACGACTACAACCAGCAATCCATCGAGCGAGCTGACGATCGTGATTCCAGCCAAGAACGAGGCGAAGCTGATTCCGCGCTTGCTAACTTCTCTGACGAATCAGGACTACTCGAAGATGTCGAGTACGAGAGTGTTGGTCGCTGACGCGAACTCAACCGATGGAACACCCGAGATCGTGCTCGGCTTTCGTGATCGCCTAAACGTGAAGGTGATCCGCGGCGGCATGCCTTCGGTTGGCCGCAACCTGGGCGCGGCCCGGGCGGAGAGCGATTACGTGCTATTCCTCGATGCCGACATCAAGTTGGCGCATCCCTCCGTCGTACGCCGTGCGGTCGAACTGGCGCAGCGCAAGCAGCTACATTGTGTGACCACGAACATTCTTTGCCAGGGCGGCAGCTGGATCGATAAGCTCTTTTACGCAGGCAACGACTTCTTTCAATACCTATCGCGTTTGCACCATCCGTTTGCGACAGGCATGTTCATGCTGTTCGACACCAATAAATTTCGTGAACTTGGCGGCTTTCATGAGCAAGTCGCGTTCGCCGAGGACTACCTGCTCAGCCAGCAGGTCGCGTGCAGTCGTTTCGGGATCGTCCGCGGTGGCGTTTACACGACGAATCGCCGCTTCCAGAAGATGGGCCATCTGCGCGTGGGCTGGTTATTCCTCAAAACTGCAATGAACTATTGGAATGAAAACTACTTCCTGCGCGATCACAAATATTGGCAGACCTAGGCAAAAATCTTTGCGCTGATTCTTGAGCAATTTTTCTGTGGCCACCATAAGGAGAAGGATCCAGCCAACCAACTGGATCCTTTTTTAGCGTTGTTGCGCCTTCAACCGGCAAAATACTAGATTTTTTCAAAACCGCAACACAATCCCCGTCGATATCCGCACATTGTTCTGCGTCGTATCGAAAAAACGAGTCTGCACGTAATCGCCCTGAACTCGCCAGGCGACGGGCTTGATGATCTTGTAATCGATGCCGCCGCCGAGAGCAGTGGCGAATGAAGTATCGGTAGTAACGCCGTTCACATCGACATGCCCAGCTCCAAACAAAGCTTCCGCGAACGGACGAAATTTGCCGGCGGAGAACGAAACTCGTGGACCAAACAGATAATTATGCTCAGTGACGTCGGAGTTAAACGTCCCGCAGGTTGTCGCAAACCCAGCGATGCACGCACCCTGGAAGTTCTGCGAACCGTAGTGGGCATCGAAATCGGCGACGAATCCGATGAATGGCAGAATCTTCCCTTCCACCGACGCTTCCCAACCATTGGTATTGGCGCGGTCGATCGACGATAGATCTGTGTTGTAGTAGGAGTAACCGAAAAAAACGTTGCCGCTGGGAACCTGGGCGCTGGCCAAACCCGCGAACAACAGCAAAGCACAAACGATGAGTCCATTCTTTCGCATGATGAAACTAATCCTGCCTTTCTAATTGATTGGTCGAACTTGATTTTGAATTTGATTCGAAAAATTTAGATGCGCGAAGGCGCGATTGGGTCAACTGAGAGTTGCTTCGATTTTGTGCGCCGGCACACGGAGGATTGCCGTTCCTCCGCGTTCACGGATGACCAAAAATTACAAAAGACGGAGCGTGGCTCAGCCTTAGTTGCCGAGCCATTTGGCAGAAACAGGAGTATCGATTACAAAAATTTATTGCTCACAGAATTATAACGAGATCAGGTTCTCAGAAGCGCCAGACCAGTCCGGCCGATCCGCGGTATTCATTCTGGTTCGCGCTGAGCAGGCGGGTATGGACGTAATCGAATTGAAGGCGCCATGAAAAATTATGCAGGAACAATAAATGGAACTTGCGATCGACTCCGCCGCCGACGTCCTCCGCAACGATGTAGTGGGTTACGCCGTCCGACGTCTCTCTCTGGAATCCTCCCAGAAGTTGCACGAAGGGACGCCATTTTCCATAATTGCGAGAGACCCGCGGGCCCAGCAACAGGTCGTATTGCTGAATGCCCTTCCGGTAATAGCCGCTGGTGTCGACCACGACCCCGAAAAAAGAATACCGCGGAAACGGCATATCTTCGGCCGATGCGGCCCAGCCGCGAAAAGTGTAACGATTGACCACGTCCACGGAATCCGACTCGGAAACTCCAACATAAACATTTCCACTTGGAATGAGCTGAGCTCGTGAGATGTTGGCAAACAGCATAAAGCTCAAGAAGCCCAGAACGACGGCTGCGGTTTTCGACACGAAAATAGTTCCTCCCCTAGCAATCATGCCAGCAGCAAATTCTACCTGAATGCGTGAAATTCGTTAGATGCAGTGTAGCGGACGTCCAAGATGCCGGGGCCGCAAAATTGTGCGGGGTACCGCTTTGGCACGTCAAATCGAAAAATTACCGTTTTTTCATGATTCCAAAAGCTCACAGATCACGTCTATCTATTACGATGACTCCACTGGGACGAACTCGCAAACCTAGTCGTGCCATATAAACATTCTGACCTGTAACACTATATGTAAGGAGTCGATGTTGAAGCTTAATTTGCAAACTCGCAGTCTTGAAGATGTCATGATCGTTCACTGCCAGGGCCGCATCGTCTACCGCGATGAGGCTGCCGCGCTGTCGCGTCTGGTGGGCCAGGTAATTGAGGACCGGGGCAAAGTGCTGCTCGATCTCAGCGGCATCAGTTTCATCGACGGCGCAGGCATGGGTGAACTCGTGCTTTTGCATACCTGGGCGCAATCCCGGAATGCGGAGCTGAGGTGCGCCAGTCCCAGCCCTCTGGTTCGCGAACTTCTCGATATTACCAATCTGAATTCGGTGCTCGAAATTCATACTGACTTGAACGAGGCGATGGCGGCATTCCAGTCCGGTGCATACGCCTCGGAGGAACTCTGCACCGACTGCTGATTCGTGTCGCGGAGGGCAAAGCGCGCTACGAATCGAATATTAACAACCTCAAGGGCAGGGACGTGGCTGCTATGTCCCTGTCCTTCTAACCTTTCGCGGGGGTGCAGCTAGGTCTCGCGCTGAAAGCGGTAGCGCCCGGCTCGCTCCAGCGCGACAACCTCTGCTACTTTTAGAAACGCTCGCGCTGCGTGGGATAGCCCCGCCTCTTTCCGGTAAATCAGCCGCAGCTTACGCTGCACGCGCAGCTCACGCACCGGAATGCGCACCAGTTCCCCGCGGGTCAGCTCCGACTCCACACTGATCTCGGGCATAAAAGCAACGCCGTTTCCCATGGCAACGAATTGCTTGATGGCCTGCAGGGTAGGCAGTTCCAGCCCCATGTGCAACGGCGTTTTATGCCGCTGAAACGTCTGCAATACTTTTTCGCGATACGGCGATGAGACGATGTGAGCCACAAATGACTCCGCACCCAGCTGCCGGATGCTCACGTCACTCGCCGTGGCCAGCGGATGCTTTGGAGGAACCACCAGCACAAGTTCGTCGAGATAGACAACCACCGAATGCAGTCGTGCCTCCTCCGGTTTGTAGGAGAGCACTCCCAATTCCGTGCTGTGTTGCAAAACATCGTCTGGAATGCGACTCCCCAAAGCCCGCTGCACCGTGATCTTGATCATGGGGTGCAGCCGAAGAAACTCCGCCAGCACCGGCAGGAGATAAAGCGCTGTGAACTCATTGGCTGCAAGGACCAACTTTCCTTTTTGCAGCTCGCGCAATTCAGCCAGCGATTCGTGCGCGTCGTGACGCAGGTTCAGCAGCTTCTCGGCATACTCGTAAAGCACCTTGCCGGCATCGGTCAGAACCCCTTCTCGGGACGACCGGTCGAACAGGCTCTCACCCAGCTCGTCCTCCAGCTTGCGGATGGTCTGACTGACCGCCGACTGGGTTCGATAAAGCTTTTCCGCTGCTCGCGAGAATCGCCCCTCGCGGGCCACGCTCAGAAAGACTTCCAGTTGGGAAAGCTCCATATATGCGCTCACTTAATACAAACTTAGCGATACATTAGCATAACTTATCATAGAAGCAAAGCTAATGATCATTAAATAATTATAAGTATTGCTTCAGTCGAGCTTCGCCGTACGATAAGAAGGTAAAGATCGAGAACATTGTTCCGATGGTGATAAAGGAAGAAAAACGAATGGCCGCTGAACCTGTACGCATTACGGTTTTCGATACTACCCTGCGCGACGGGGAGCAGTCGCCGGGCTGCAGCATGAACCATCAGGAGAAGCTGCGTCTGGCCCACCAGCTCGACCGTCTTGGCGTCGATGTCATCGAGGCCGGGTTCCCTATCGCTTCCGATGGCGATTTCGAAGCGGTGAAGGCGATCTCGGCAGTCATCCGGCGGCCCATCATCGCAGGACTTGCTCGCGCCAGCCGGCCCGATATCGAACGCGCCTGGGAAGCTTTGCAGGATGCTGCTCACCCGCGGATTCACGTTTTCCTCGCAACTTCCGACATTCATTTGCAGTGCAAGCTGCGCATCACCCGCGAACAGTGCCTTGCGCAAGCCCGCGATGCAGTCGCGTTCTCCAGGTCACTCTGTCCTGATGTTGAATTTTCGCCCGAAGACGCCACGCGTACCGACCCGGAATTTCTCTGTCAGGTTCTTGAAGCGGTCGTCGCCGCCGGGGCCACCACGCTCAATATTCCGGATACCGTTGGCTATACCATTCCTTCGGAATTCGGCGAACTGATTTCAACCATCCGCCGTCGCGTGAAAGGAATCGAGAACGTTACCATCTCCGCCCATTGTCACAACGATCTCGGCATGGCCGTCGCCAATACCATGGCTGCGATTTCCGCCGGAGCCCGCCAAGTTGAGTGCACGATCAACGGCATTGGCGAACGCGCTGGCAACGCCGCGCTCGAAGAGATTGTCATGGCGATGCGCGTGCGCCATGATCGCTATCCCTACGAAGTCGGCATTGCTGGCGAACATCTTTTCCTGGCCAGCCAGATGCTCAGCGAAATCACCGGCGTGCCCGTGCAGCCGAACAAGGCCGTCACCGGGCGCAACGCCTTCGCGCACGAAGCCGGCATTCACCAGGATGGCGTGCTCAAGAATCCGTTGACCTACGAAATTATGACGCCGCAGTCGGTCGGAGTGCCGGATTCACGGCTGGTTTTGGGTAAGCACTCGGGCCGTCACGCGCTCGCCATCCGCTGCGAACAGCTTGGTTATAAATTCGACCGCCGCGCTCTCGATGACATTTATCGACGCTTTGTTCGGCTAGCCGATAAGATCAAGCACGTCGAAGATCATCATCTTCTCGAATTGATCCGCGATACACACAAACCGGCGGCATCAGCCACGCCGCTATTCGAACCGATTGCCGCAGTTGCCTCAGCCTCGGCAAGCGCCTCTGCCCGCGAGGCAGCGCGCGAAACAGCACGTCCGTTTCCGCTAGAGCAACCCGGCAACGTCTTCGGCCTGCCGGTGACCAGCCCCGCCGACCCGCACCACGAACAAGAGGATTATCTCTGGGGCGTGTAGGATAGCTCGCGCATGTCGGACCCAAGTCCCGCAAACGTCCATTTTGAAGGCAGTCAGCCAATCC
>JBAPOI010000888.1:0-11179 GCA_049279555.1 Candidatus Sulfotelmatobacter sp. | reverse complement strand
GGTAGGAGGCATGCGCTTTGTAGAAACGACCGGATGGTTCGGTGATAACGCCGTCTATGCCGAAGGCTCGGCTAATCCATACATTGCTGAATACCGAATATTTGATGTCCAATCCGGAAGAATGTTGCAAGACTATTTCGGAACAAGCTTTGCAACATGCGGAAGGGAGGCAAAGGTCGCATACGAGGTGGACACGCGGTACACGCTAGATAAGCCTGGGAAATCTGTTGAAGTGAATGATATGCCAATTTATACGGTTCCGGCGGCTTCGGCAGATGTCTATTTATCGCTTCGCGATTTGCATTGGTCTTCCGACTGCACCCTGCTGGCATTTATTGAAATTGCAGATACAAAAACGACTTTTGTTGTGCTCCATGAAACAACAGTCGAAGCCAGAATCCCATTGCAGACCAATGTGGTCACGGGTTTGGATTTAACAGATACACTGGATACGTTTGCTCTTCGAAGCACGACAGGTACTTTTGTTTATGACAAATCGTCGCACACTTTGCACGCCGCACCGGAAATTGAGGAGCAGATGCGACAAAGAGAAACCAAGGAAGCTCGGGTCGTGAAGGACCTTGGAGGTCGGTCTGCAGTCTTGTGGCGGCAGAGGCAATAGCCAATCCCCCGGCGATTGCGCGGAATTCAACCCTGCAGACGACTACCCTGCAAGGTCCGATTACCATATCAAGTCCGACTCCGCATTGCTCCCCGGAATCTTGGGGTCGTGCGAATGTGTTCAATCGCACTCTGCCCATTTACTGTGAGTTTCCATTTGCCATCTGGGAGCTGCTGTACCTCGTCATGCGCTTCTTTCATTGTGGAAGAGAGCACGGCGCTTACGTTGTTCACAAAATTTGCCGCCCTTGTCTGCACTCCGGCCATACTCAGAACTTCAGCGATCTCCGCTGTTGTTTTTGGCTCTGATTCGGCTAACAGATCGAGGATTGCCCAGCGAACGCTAATGGTGGCGTACTTTTTGCTGGACGGGCGTAAAGGAGTCGCTGAACTGGAAGAAGAAATTGTAGGGGCGTCTGGATTGAGCCGCCTAAGGAGAGTGGAAATGCTATTGTGCAGTTCCTTTAGTCGAGCTTGCCCAGCGCTGACTTGCTGCTGGACTTCATCGCGCTCCGACTCTTGATCGTGAAGAACCGCCTCATAAGAGACTCTTAACTCAGGGGTTAGCGGCATATGCTCTCCTATTTAGTCAGAAAACACTTGCGCCGCTTTAGGGGAATATGTATACTGATTCAGCGACAAGAACGGCGTATACCGAGGCCGAATCTCTCGCAGGGCACTCGCACCCTAAAGACGTGCGCTTATATTTCTCATTCTTCCTCTCCCTGGGCTCGGGAGTCCATCCCAGCCCAGAGGAGATTAAATCCAACCCTAGCAATTTAGCACAGGTTCCAATCCCAGCGCAAGCCCCTATCCAATTTATTAGCCAATGCTATTGGATACCTTTGTTTGCATCAAGATGAGGGCTGGTCCAGTCCAATACCTAGTGGTTGCTCTTGCTGTTAACGCCCACTAATGGTATCTTCTGGCATCGGCGATCTACCGATGGTGTCGAGGTAGGGTATTGATTTAATTGGGCTTTCCAGTTTTGAGAGGCCGCCCGCCTTTGAAATTCTTCCGCTGGGCGGCGATTTTTCGGAAGTAATCAGCTCCGCGCTTCGCTGTTACCTTCCCACCCTTTTTCCCAAGCGTAGCCGCCGGGGACATTTCAAGTAAATTATCTGCGAGATGGACGGCGGCAGTCAACAATTCACTCGCACGCTGCGAACGGCCTTCCGGCAGGTTTGTAGTCATCAGAAGAGTTTGCGCTTCTGAGATAAGGTTGCGGAGCGATTTAAGATCGTTGCGTTTGGGCATAAGGGAAACGTAGCATCGTTGCCAGTGTGATTGCAACCGCTTGCTGTTTTATTGAGACCTTCACTTTCGAGACGATCTGCTGTGAATCGGCTGCCATCGTTTCAGTAGTTTGTAATTTCCGGTTTTCCAGTTCGCTAATTCAGGCATGACCATCACGCATGGTTCAATAGCAAAGGTAAGCGCGGTTTTGTCCTGAAAGCGGATATCAACGACGTAGTAGTCGGGGGAAGCGGACAGTTCTACGGCAACAATGATCTTGCCTTTGGTTTGCGGGAACCTGAGAACGCGGGTAACTTTATTAGCAGCCATGATCGCCTCTCGTAAGGTGATTTTGGTCAGGGATGCGTTCGGTCTGAACACCGGGCGCGTCCCGTTACCCTTATAGCTTGATTAGAGCGGGATACAAAACGAAAAGCGATTCATCTAGACTTTAGGACACCGCCCCTTCGCCCTCCCGGCACGCGAATGCGCTCAGTTGTGGTAGGATCATTGTTCCCATCTCAGCCGTCTAGCCAGCAAGGAACCATTGGTTCGACACACGTAGGCCAAGCTCTTCAAGGCTCTTCAAACTCAATATGCAACGAACGCTCGTAGCAAATCTTGGCCAGCACATCGGAGAGCGGGTCCGGATCGCCGGCTGGATGCACAATGTCCGGCGCCTTAGCAAGTTCGCTTTCCTTTTGTTGCGCGACGTCAGTGGGATCGGGCAGGCAGTGGTTGACACGAAAGAACAGCTAGACTTGCTGAGTACGCTTCAAGACGAAAGCGTATTGGAAGTCGAGGGTTTAGTGGTTTCTGAGAAGAATGCGCCCAACGCATGCGAAATACACGAAGCCCGCGTAACGGTTGTTTCTCCAGTGACGGAAGTCGTTCCCTTTCCGATCAACAAACCGGTATTCAACGTAGGCCTTGAGACTTTCTTAGACAACGCGTCCTTTGGCTTGCGGCACCCTGACCGGAAGGCTACGTTCGCACTTTCCGCCTCCCTTATGAGGGGCCTCCGCAGCCATCTAAATCTCATAGGCTTCACCGAGATTACTACTCCCAAGATTGTCGCTTCGGCGACCGAAAGTGGCGCAAACGTATTTGCACTCGACTACTTCGAGCGCAAGGCATTTCTAGCGCAGAGCCCGCAGTTCTATAAACAGATAATGGTCGGAGTCTTCGAGCGCGTGTTCGAGGTAGCGCCCGTGTTTCGAGCAGAACCCCACTCCACAACGCGGCACCTTAATGAGTACGTTAGCCTAGACGTTGAATTCGGCTTCATCCGAAACCACCTTGATGTTATGGAGCTTCTGACCGGGTTGATCCGGGCAATGCTCAAAGCGCTCGAGACTCATACGCCCCGTGAACTCGAGCAATTGCAAGTGCGGCTCCCGTTAGCTCCAGAAAAGTTTCCAAGCATCTATTTCCCGGATGCACAAAAGGTGATTCGTGAGCGATTCGGCGAGGATTGCAGCGACGAATTGGATTTGAGCCCGCAGCATGAGCGTTGGCTGGGCGAATGGGCGCTTCAAGAATATCAGTCAGACTATTTGTTCGTGACCGGCTATCCGATGGCGAAACGGCCTTTCTACACACACCCGAATCCAGAGGACACACGTTACGCCAATGGTTTTGATTTACTGTTCCGAGGCATCGAACTCGTCACCGGCGGGCAGCGGCTGCACAGATACGAGGATTACGTACAGGCATTGCAACAGAGGGGCCTTCCGCTGCAACCGTTCGAAGGCTACCTTGCGGCATTCCGTTTCGGCATGCCACCTCATGGTGGTTTTGCCATCGGCTTGGAACGTTTTTTGATGCAACTTCTTGGTGTCTCAAACCTTCGCGAGACCACGCTGTTTCCGAGGGATATGAATCGGCTCACACCCTGAAGCCACGCCAAACCACGCAGGATGTTACTTCTCCTTAAATTCCAGGGGAATTGTGATTGTCAGGATTGCGGGCTTGGTTATGTTCCATGGGTGTAGACCCGGAGCCATCCCTTATGACGCTATCTGCGATCGCAACAACTCCTAACAGACGCTAGCAGCAATCTTCTCTTGTTCACGTTCGCGGAACAAAGCCTGCATCTTTATGATAGGGCCACGAACTGATTGACTTTCTGTTAAGCGACCGAGGGCAGCATAAACTTCGTAGCTTGTCGCTTTGCCAAGCGATATACCGATGTCCAAGCCGTGGCGATGCACCTGGAGAGCATTTAAAGGCTGGTCATTAAGAAAAGGCAAAATGAGCATCGGAACTCCAAAGTAGATACATTCTTTGATGCTACCGAGTCCTCCTTGCAGAATCATGGGCTACCGCTGCGGATGGGCCTGGATAAAACCGACTTGCCAAGCTGGCCGCACTGGATCGCCGGGAGACGCCATCGAGATAGTGCATCAAGCCATCAATCAATATCAAGTCTGCACCCACAGCAGCGGCTCCTTCCTGAATATTGCTGCTGATTGCCTGGTAGATTGCCCCGGCGATGACAAACTGCTTGTCCGAGACCTCGACTATTCGGGTAGGCCTTTTCTCTGCGAAAAGCAGGTTGTGCGGACCGGAACACATGACTAAACTGCTCACCAGCCTCAAGGTGCACCTGGGGATTATTAGCATGTACGTGTGCGCAGTAAATAGCTAGTGGCGGAAGCTGGCAGATAGTAGGTAGTAGATGTTGAAGCGTGTGCTAACTAGTGACTGTTACTTAATGCCGAACCTATGGCGGCAGCCTGTCTTGGTAATCTAATGTTACCCTCCGACCGCGCCGGAATCGTCTCACTGCAGTGCGTCCTAGGATAATACGTCATGCGTCATGCTAGCGAAGAGACGAGCATTCGTCCACTCACGTTTCTGTACGCTGGAAGTCGCTCCCGTTATGAAAGCGCCACAGATGCGCCATAGGTGTACGATGGATCTCTCTAAGTCAGGCCCTTGTTGGCCGCTATGGTTTCTGTCGATGGAAGTGAAAAGGGCACCCGGCTTATAGCGTCGACTAACTCCTCCAAGGCACCATCCTCGCCAGGATGAAGATTGATGGCCTGCACAATTGTGTCTCTTACAGTTCGCATTTTGGGTTTTTCACTTCGGCTTGCGGGTTCTTTCCGTTTAGTAGTAATCACACAATGCTAATTCTAGGATTTCACGGCGGAAGCAAATTCGAAAATGAAATTGAACCAGTGGGATTCGACCGGCACGACGGAGCTGCTCTCCTGCTTAAGGACGGCGAAGTAGTTGCTGGGATTGAAGAGGAACGGCTGAACAGGATAAAGCATTCAAATTGCTTCCCGGTTCGAGCTATTCAGTACTGTCTTGATCAGACAGGGTACAAGCTTAAGGACGTAGATATCGTCGCACATAATACTGAAGAACGGTACATGGATGATTGGGCGGCACAATTAACTGTCGACAATCCCGACGGGCCGGTGTTTCGGGACGGCCGTTCCTTCGTGGCAGACCGTTTCTATCGTGCGCTTGGCGTCGACGTATCCGACAAACTAGCGTTCTGCAGTCACCACCTAGCCCATGCCTGGAGCGCATTCGCATGTTCGGGGTTTGATCGCAGTCTGGTCTTATCTTTTGATGGTAGCGGTGATGAAGCTTCGGGTGCAGTATTCGTGGGAAGTAATCAGACTGTGGCTACTCTCCGGGAGTTTACGAACGCGCAATCATTGGGCCGACTTTATTCGCGACTTATCACGTTATTGGGATACCAACGCTTTGACGAATATAAAGTCATGGGGCTGGCGCCCTACGGCAACCCCGAAACATTTCGCGAAATGTTTGAAAGTTGTTATGCGCTGTGTCCCAATGGGGATTACGCCTTGCAGCCCGAAGAGGTGTGGATCAACGTTTTCTTCCAAGCTGGGCTCATTGCGCAGGCTCGTCGGCGCGGCCAGCCTTTTTCCCAAACGCATAAAGATTTTGCCGCGGCACTGCAGCAAACAATCGAAACCATCGTCCTTCACGTTTTGCGCCATTACTCTCAACAAAGCGGTGAACGGAACATCTGCATGGCCGGTGGCGTCGTCCATAACTGTACCGTCAACGGCAAAGTGCTCTATTCCCGCCTGTTCGACAATGTATTCGCGCAACCCGCAGCGCATGATGCCGGGGGCGCCCTCGGAGCGTGTCTTCACCAGTGGTATAAGAACAATCCCAGGGCGGCAGCAAAACCGCTGAGACACGTGTACTGGGGCGCAGACGTCACTCCGGAGCCTCTGCTCAGGAATACCCTTAATCAGTGGTCTGCGTTTATTGACTTCAGTTTAGTACCGGATATCGCAGCCAAGACTGCTGGCCTGTTGGCGGGCGGAGCGGTTGTGGGATGGATGCAGGGTCGATCGGAGTTCGGCCCGAGAGCGCTCGGAAACCGCAGTATCCTTGCCGATCCACGTCCCAGCGAGAACAAAACGCGGATCAATGCCATGGTTAAGAAACGCGAAGGATATCGCCCTTTTGCCCCCTCCGTGATGGAAGAGAAGATCGACACTTTTTTTGAGCTGCCCAAGAAAGATGAAACGTTTCCATTCATGATTTTCGTTTTACGAGTCAAACAGCATGTTCGCGAATCGCTGGGTGCGATCACGCATGTAGACGGTACGGCTCGGGTGCAATCGGTTTCCCGAGATACAAACACGCGTTATTGGAACCTCTTGGCTGAGTTCGAGAAGTTGACCGGCATCCCTATGTTGCTGAATACTTCTTTCAACAACAATGCCGAGCCAATTGTGGACTCTGCGGCCGATGCCATTACCTGCTTTATAACCACCGGCATCGAGTATCTTGTCATTGGAAACTTCCTCATCACGAAACGTTCGTCTCATGAAATCAAGCGGGCGATATATGGGCTTGTGCCATCGCTTCCGGCAAGCCGGCGGCTTACGCAGTTTCGTTCACGGGAGCCAGGACAGAAGCCAGCCGAAACCTGCTTTGCAATTGAAAGTCTAAAAAGCAAATACTTCGGCGTCACTGTTACACACATTTCTGCGGAGATGTTTTATCTTCTGAGCCGGTGCACAGGACAGGACGATATTGCGGCACTTCTCCAGCAACTTCAGGTTACGCCGGACCGTGAGGGACAGCTTATCGATGAGTTCTTTGCATTATGGGAGCAGCGAGTGATCCAACTAAATCCGAGCACGCCGCAATGCACTCCGAGTTAACTCCGTCCGAATATGATCCACAGGCAATGAAAAACACCTCCTTGCTGTCCGGGATAGGTTCCATCGTTCCTAATTGGGCGATGAATACCGGTGTCTGGTCTTCCCTGGCGGTAACGCTGGGTGAATACTTCGGATTGCACTATCGTCGCAGGCTGATGTCCATGCTCGGAGTGATCGGCCCGGATGACGCGGAGTTTCTGGCCGCACTCGAGAGAACATGGTCTCAACGAGAAATGCCGACTAACATTCCACGACTGGGACAGCTAACTCAGGAAGAATTCTGCACTGGCTTCGCGGCCCAAGGCATGCCCGTGATTCTCGCCGGGGTAGCCCGGAAGTGGCCTGTAATGACGTGGACGACTAACATACTCCGCGAGCGTTACGGCGACCTTACGTTACGCGTAAGAAAAGGGCTCGATTACGACAAGATGTCCTATACTTCGATGACATTATCCGAGTACCTCCGGGCGGTAGAACGCGGAGAAAGGTTTTACATGGCAAATAATCCAATTCCAGCTGCCATGAAAGAGGACATCGTTTTTCCGCCCTATTTCGATAGTTCCCGTTATTCCTACGATGCAACACGCGTATGGATCGGCGGCGCGACCTCTGGGACGCACCTGCATCGGGATCTGATGGATAACTTTCTTCTCACCGTAATTGGTTCCAAGCGAGTGATCTTGGGATCGCCGAATCAAACCGAAGCTGTTTATTCGTGGGAAGTCCACTCCGACCTGGCAAGTTGTAAGTTCTCCGCCCTGGCGCCAGATTATGCCCGGTTCCCAAAGGCCACCAAGGCGAAATTCGTGACGATTGAGCTGCTTCCTGGTGATCTGCTGTACATTCCCTGCGGCTGGTATCACGAGGTAAGCAATTGCAACCTGGCCTGTTCCGTGAACTATTTCCTTAGCAGTTCTTGTGCTCAGTTGCCACAATGGGACAATCGCAAAACAACCTGACCGACTACCTGTTCGGAGGCCATTGCGCCGGGGAGTTGCGTATAGGTGTGCTGTTGGACTCTTTAACCTCGGCCCCCCGCTACATTCGTCGGATCCTTGACGACATTGTTGGCTTCAATCGATTGAAGTTGGTGATTGCGGTCGGTATCGGTGCTGACGAGCGTACTAACTACCCAGCTAAGCAACGCCTACGTGCAAGGCAGTGGGAGAGGCTATGGAAAAGCAATCTATCTTACGATGAGCAGAGTGATCCTACGCATAGAGTTAACATCTTTGATATTACAGATCAAATCCCGGAGCGACTTACGGGTAGTCTCCGCTCAGTCGACTTCCCGGAAGATGTGGAGAACAGTGTGGCGTGCAGCTGTAAAGCCGCCCATCTGGACGTTTTGCTTTGCCTGGGGACTAGTCTTCCCGTCGGAGAGCTAATTAAGTGCGCACGTTACGGCGCGTGGTCTCTCCATTTTGGTGACAGCGACGTTTACCGCGGAGAACCTCCATTTTTCTGGGAGATGTACGAAGGGAGCCTGATTATAGGGGCAGTTTTGCGCGTGCTTACAACACGCCACGAGGAATACAAGGTAATTTACAAATCCTACTCTGCGTTACATGCATACTCTCTCCAGGCGAATCGACACAGAGTGTACTGGAAGGCATCAGCTTTTGTCTTACGCAAGCTGAAGGAGCTGATTGAAGATGGGGTGAAGGCATTGGAACCAATTTCAGCGACATCCGCCGGTAGCCCAAGGACGTTCAGCGCCCCGGATCCGCTTCGCGCCCTCAAGTTTGGTGTTTCTGTCCGCTGGACAAAACTCCTACATGAGTTTGAGCACAAGCATTGGGGTCCGCGCTGGTACATAGCGTATGCAAACCACGGGATCGGCCGCTACGAATTCAAAACCATCGAGCCTCCGCGCGGGCGCCTTTATGCCGATCCATTCATTGTGACGGAGGGAGACTGTGACTATATCTTTTTTGAAAATGATTCATTTATAGACGGAAAAGGAATTATCTCCTGTGTAAAAATCGATCGCAATGGCAACGCTAGCCGGCCGGTTACGGTTTTGGAAGAAACGTTTCACCTCTCCTACCCGTGTGTGTTTAAACACGACAAGCAGTTCTACATGATTCCGGAAACCATGGATAGTGGTTCGATCCGACTGTACCGATGCGAGAAGTTTCCGGATGTATGGAAGCTTGACCGAATATTAATTCACAATATCGGAGCGCTGGACCCGACAGTTTGTGAATATGACGGTAAATACTGGTTGTTCGCGAATGTTCCGGAAAAGGGCGCTAGTTGGGATGATGAGTTGCACGTGTTTTATGCAGATTCGCTAGCTTCCGAATGGAAATCGCATCCTAAGAATCCAATCATCAGCGATGTTCGCCGGGCAAGGCCCGCCGGCAACCTGTTTATTCAGAATGGGCAGCTATATCGTGTATCTCAAAACTGCACGCCCCGGTACGGTTACTCGATTAATGTCCTGAAAGTGGAAGAATTAAACACCAAGGCGTATAGGGAAACTCTGGTGGAAGAGATCGTACCTTCATGGCTCCCAGGAAAGAGCCGTTGTACGCACACCCTTAATAGCAATAGCCGATATGTGGTCACGGACGGATGCACCTTGTCGCCAAAGACAGTGAGCGGCAGATTTCTTCCAGTGGGCCTCTTCGCAATCTAGCCCAAGAATGACTGACTGGCGGTGGTGATCGAGTGGTGCGCAGTCGCCACTTGATTCATCGCTAAGGAGACCGCCGGAATTCGCGGCTCTTCCAACATTTGTGTGTGACAGCACACAGGGTGAGCTATCGCGCGTCCCGAGAGAAGAGAAGTCTTGTGTCAAAGCAATAGCAGAGGATTAGCGTGTCCACGTTGATACCACCGGAAATAGATATTCTCGCACCGCCAGGCAACTGTGTGAAAGAGCGCTTGATGAGGCTCAGCACCGACCAACTTGCGCGCTACGCCGGCTGCATTACGCCAGCCCCATCACGGGTTGCCGGTTTGTGGCTGGCAGCGCGCCGGTCTGCGGGTTCGGAATACTCCATTTTGCAGGTGTTCCGGGTCGACGGATTGCTTCAGCCGAACGCGCTCCGCCAGGCGATTGACGACGTGTGGGCACATCATGGTGGATTGCGCGCTGTTTTTCCGGAAATCAACGGCACGGTTTACGTCGTCGAAATGCCGTTCCGGGCCGGTGTTCTTGAAGAATTCAGGAGCGACTTCGATAATCAGGCCGTAGAAAGCTGGCTTCGACATCCGTTTGATCTTGAAAATGGGCCCCTCGCGCGATGCGCGCTGTTTCGGATCTCGGACACAGATCACCTTCTGGCTTTTGCAATTCATCACGTTATCGGCGATCGTATCTCCGTTGAAATAATGCTCGATGACCTGAAGGAGAGCTATGCGTCGCGGCTTCATGGTCGAAAGCCGAACCTTCAACCGGTAACTTCCCCAGTTACTCTCGCTAGATACGAAGCTAAACGTCGGAATGCGAAGCGCGCCTCAGAGGATTTGAGCTACTGGCGAAAAAAACTTGATCGCTGTCCCTTGGACGCGCAGCTTCCTCGTGACAAGATTCGCCAAGGCGGCATGTCCCGCGGTGGCGTGCTGCGTTTCGTATGGCCCCCCGAGCGTGCTCAAAAGCTCAAAAGGTTAGCTACCGACGAGAGCGTAAGCGTGTTTGCCATACTGCTGGCTGGCCTGGCCGTAGTCGTGGGCCGATGGACGGATCTCGAAGAAGTAATGATTGGAACCACCGTTGGCGATCGCCCGGTTAAGGCTTATGAGCATGCTATAGGATTCTTTGTAAGAACAGTGGCCTTGCGAATACTGTGGAGCAAGGCGGCCGATGTCCGCCAACTTGTTCGGACTGCTAACAATGAGATCTTGGATGCAGTTCAGCATGACGGGGTGGAATTTCCAGAGATTGTGGCTGCGGTGGGAGCATCTGGCAAGAATACCTCGTCACCGCTCTTCTCCATCTCTTGCGAAATCGACTACGGTGCGGAGGAGCAACTGGACTGGCAGGGACTACACCTCCGTCCGCAAATGTTTCCTCCGCAATCGGTTTCGCATGATCTGACCTTAGTGATCAATCATGACTCTGCAGAACACTCAGTGGTTGCCAGGTATGACGCCAATGCCTTCGAAAGATCGACGATCCGGACATTTTTGAGGCACTGGGG
>JBAPOI010000887.1:0-4218 GCA_049279555.1 Candidatus Sulfotelmatobacter sp. | reverse complement strand
GGGCGAACCTGCGCAGGAATTTTTGCTGTGGCAACGGCGGACTCGGCGCGATTTGGAGCTATAGTGCGGGGGGTGGGGAGATTCTCCTGGGGCGGAACCTGACTGCCGTTCAGCGCGGCGAGATAGTCGGCAATGGCTTCCTGTTCGTCGAGGCCGACGTGGCGGGCGTAGGCGCGGACGAATCCTTTATTGAAGACGCCGCCGGGAAGCTGGTCGAAGTGTTCTTCTTCGAGGGCGCGGAGCATGCGGGTGCTGATTTTTGTGGTGTTGGAAATGGCGTCGAGTTCGATGCCTCGCTGTTCGCGCTGTTTGCGAAGTTTTTCCCCGAACGCGCCCAAGTGGTGGCTCCGACGGGCGGGAGTTGCGTCCCACCCGCATCGAGATGAGGATTAATCATAGGCGAAGGCGGGCGCGGACGCCACAGGACAATGAGGTGAGTGGTTCTGAGCGGAGCGGCTGAAGCCGGCATCGAGATACAAGCCACTTAATCGCAGCGGTGAACCGCTGCCGCCACCCAACAACAAGTTCAAAGGAGAGTTTTTCCGCAGCCTCTAGAACTCGTGCTCTCCCGGTCGTAATTGCCTCGCAGGACGGCGATGCGGCACAGAAACACCCACGAGATGGCTAAGGCCTCGTAGAAACAGGGATCCTTCGACTTCGCATGCGGATTCATAAGGCGAATCCGCATGCTTCGCTCTGGATGACAGTTTGGAAAATGGATGGGCGGGAAGCAAACCTCAGCGGCTGAAGGCCACGCCCTTTCAAGAGCAAATCAAAACCGGGATTGAATGTATCCACACCGTTGTGTGCGCTACTGCGGTTTGTCTTGGAGCGTGATGGCCAGGGTGGAGGTGCAGGTTTTGGCGGGGTCGACGAAGGCGGAGCCTTCGCGGTTGGCGACGGAGGCACGGAAGAAGAGACCTTGCTTGGTGCGGTCGGGGAGTCCGATGAAGCGGGCTTTGCCGTCGGAGTTGGTGCCGACTTCGAGGTCGAGCTTGCGGGCGTACATGAATCCGTAGGCGATGTGGACTTTGATGTTGGCGGCATAGACCGGGGAGCCGGAGGGGTCGGTGATGGTGAAGTCGGCGGAGCAGGGGCCGATGGCTCCGTCGATGACGGGGACGGATTTGGGGTCGACCGGGGAGGTGTGAGCGAGAGTTACGAGGAGGATGGCGCAGGATAAGAGGAAGGTGCGGGATTTAGGCAGCGGCATATGAATATAAGAGTACGCTTCCGGTTAACTGTTCGGAGGCTCGACTGCAGCGTTTGTGGGGGCTGTCGAGCTTCGCTCGACTGGACAGCCGGGGGCGGCTGTCCCTACATGAGCATGTCAAGCTTCTCTCAGAAAATCAGATTCCTCCCTTCGCCGTTGCTGTCGCTCCGGCTTCGGTCGGAATGACAAGTGAAAATCGGATTATCTCTCGTTGTGAGCTAAGATCAGCCTCCCGTTGGCTTTGGGGGTTCTGGTTACCAACGTTCATTGCCCGGGGCGCGGGGCGAACCTATAATTTTTGGAACTGTCACCCGTCTGTGCAAGAGCCGTTATTAGAAACTTCGTGCTTCGAAAATCGTGATTCGAAGGGCGCTTTGGGAACCGCTCGAAGAGCGGCGATGAGCTTTCGAGGATGAATTTTCGAAGATCAGGCTGCTGAGATCGTCATTCTGAAATCGTGTTGGAGACCAAGGAATCCGGGATGTCCCAAGCTACCGGCACTCAACTAACCCGACAAAGCCAGGAGCTGAACATTTTCCATGACGTGGCGAAGGCGCTCACGTCGTCGCTGGACCTCGATTCGATTCTGCAGACCATCATGGAGAAGATGGCGGAATATTTCCGGCCGGACACGTGGTCGTTGCTGATGGTGGACGAAGTGCACGATGAAATGTACTTTGCGATTGCGGTGGGAGCGGCGGCGGAAAAGCTGAAGGATATTCGCTTGAAGGTGGGTGAGGGCATCGCGGGATGGGTGGCGAAGCATGGCGAGGCGGTGATTTTGCCGGACGTGGAGAGCGATCCGCGGTTCGCGAGGCGCATTGATGAAGCCACGCAGTGCGAGACACGGTCGGTAATTTGCGTGCCGTTGCGGTCGAAGCTGCGGGTGCTGGGCGTGATTCAGCTGGTGAATGTGGACATCGCGCAATTCAACGAGCAGGAAGTATTTTTTCTGCAGTCGCTTTGCGATTACGCCGCCATCTCGATCGAGAACGCGCGCTGGGTGGAAAAGATCCAGGAGTTGACGATCACGGACGACTGCACGGGACTTTACAACGCGCGACATTTGTATAAGACGCTGGAGACGGAAGTTTATCGCTCTTCGCGCTTTGCTTATGAATTCAGCGTGCTGTTTATCGATCTTGACCATTTCAAGTCGGTGAACGATACGCATGGACATTTGATTGGAAGCAAGCTGCTGGCGGAAATTGGATATCTGGTGAAGGCGCAGCTGCGGTTGATTGATTTTGCCTTTCGATATGGCGGCGATGAATTCGTGGTGCTGCTGCCGCAGACGGGAAAAGACCAGGCGCTGGTGGTGGCGAAGCGGTTGCGGGATGCGCTGCGGGCCAGCAGCTTTTGCCGCACGGAGGGATTGGATTTGAATGTTCGAGCTTCGATTGGGCTGGCGACTTATCCGCACGACGCGCGCGATGCGCATGACGTCATCCGGCAGGCCGACGAGATGATGTATCTGGTGAAGAATACGACCCGCGATAACATTGGGGTGGCGCAGCGGGGAGTGATGAAGTAGGGATTGAAGCATTGACTCATCGGGTCATTGAGTGATTGAAAAGCAGCATGGATTTTCAATCATTCCAACCTCTATCGACCCACAAGAAATCAGGCTAGTCGGGGCAGGTTCCGTCCAAGTATCCGGTTGCGGATGAGGTATACCACCACGCTTCGCCGGGGTGAATCTTGCAATACTTTTTGATCCAACGATTTGCACGGCGGGTGGCAAAGGCATTTCCAATGGCTTGCCCGACCTGATATCCCTGTTGATAGAGTTGAACTGTATCTGGCCGTTGTGGTTGTGGCTGGGTTGCGCTCAGGCAATTCACCGTATTGCTGTTCGCCACACAGTTGGCTGGCGTGGTTGAATTTTGTCCCAGCGCCATTGCGGCGAAGAGTAAGACGATCGCGGTGCTTTTCATGGTGAATTCTCTGAGCAAGTGTAGGGAGTTTGGGGGAGAGTTTTAGAGTACGTCGGTGTGGGGGCTGAAGTGCGCGGGGGATTGGAGATTGAGTGATCGGGCATCGAGTCATTGAAAGAATGAGATTTCCTAGCCGCTCGATCCTCTATGTTCGGGCGGGCTTAGGCACTGTAATAAACATCATATGATGCTATAATCAGTGCTTGGAGTTTCCTATGAGAACAACCCTTGTGCTGGATGACGATCTCATACGCATTGCCCAGGAGTTCACCGGGGTAGAGGAAAAAACGGCGTTGGTCCGGGAGGCGCTTAAAGCTCTCATCGAGCGAGAAAGCGCCCGCAGATTGGCCTCTCTAGGAGGGGCAATGCCGGAATTGAAGAATATCCCGCGCCGCAGGATGAGGCGGAATTGATTCTCGCCGACACGTCGATTTGGATCGACCACCTGCGCTCGGGTAACAAAGAAATGAGCAAGCATCTTCAGCAAGGGCGCATTGTGATCCATCCGTTCATCATCGCGGAGCTTGCCCTTGGATCATTGCGGAAACGCGCGCAAACGCTTGCGCTGCTGGATCTGTTACCGCAGGTGCAAATGCCGCAACTGGCGGAGGTGCGGCTGATGATTGAGGCTCGTGGTTTGTACAGCTTGGGCATCGGCCTGATTGATGCCCATTTGATAGCGTCCGTCTTTATTAATTCGCCTACGCTTTTGTGGACACGGGATAAATCGCTCCGCAAGGTCGCCGAAGCTTTTGGCATTCACGCCAGCCTAGCGTAGAAAAATTGAGCGATTGAGTGATCCGGTCATTGAGAATGTGGATTTAAATCGCTCAATCACCAGATCGCACAATTGTTCTTTTCTAGTTCAGGTGTCCCTCTGGGACGCGGTTTCATTTGTCTCCCCGCCCACCCGGCGTTAAAACGCCGGGCTATTTTCGGTAGTCCCCACGGAGTCTGTGTCGTAGCTGAATGCGTTGTTGAGCAACCGACTTGCTAGTTGGTTTGGTTTTACGACGTCCGGCGTGCCATGCGGGTGAGGTTGTAGGCGATGGCAGCTAGGGTCCACTC
>JBAPOI010000886.1:0-3557 GCA_049279555.1 Candidatus Sulfotelmatobacter sp. | reverse complement strand
GGTTAACGCTGCGCGCTGGTGGATTTCCCATGGTTTCTTTGATGTTTGCCTGGGGCGGGGCTGAGGGGCATCACAACATCTTCAATATGAATAATTCGTTGCTGGGAGGGTCGGCGCGGCCGCCGTTGGACTGAGCGTCGAGCGCTTTGCTGAGGGATGAGGGGGGTGACGATTCAGGCTTGTGTGGATGAGGAGTGGGCAGAGGTGGGGACGGGGACAGAAGACCAAGATTCCTCGCTGCGCTCGGAATGACAAAGCTTTTTTAACCACAGCAGATTCCTCGCTACGCTCGGACAGGGTTATTTCCGACCACGGGGAAACTTCACTTCTTCGGTGGTGGTGGGATCGGTGACGGGTTGCGCTCTCCGAATTGGCGCTGATGCCAGTACGGGTAGACTGGCGTGACGTCGCTGGCGGCGTCGAGGTTGGCGATTTGCTCGGGCGACAGATTCCATCCGACTGCGCCGAGGTTCTGGCGTAGCTGCTCTTCGTTGCGCGCGCCGAAGATGACGGTGGAGATCGAGGGGCGCTGCAGCAGCCAATTTAACGCCGCCTGAGGCACGGTCTTTCCCGTTTCTTTCGCGACTTCTTCGAGCGCGTCGACGACCTTATATAGATAGTCATCCGCCACCTGCGGGCCTTGCTCGGATGTCTTGTGTAGACGGCTTTCTTTGGGGAGGGGCTGGCCGCGGCGAATCTTGCCGGTCAGGCGTCCCCAGCCCAGCGGACTCCAGATGAGCGCGCCGACTCCTTGATCGAGGGCGAGGGGCAAGAGTTCCCACTCATACTCACGGCCGATCAGCGAGTAGTAGACCTGATGTCCGACATAGCGGGCCCAGCCGAATTTGTCGGAGGCGGCGAGCGACTTCATCAAATGCCAGCCGGAAAAATTGGAGCAGGCTATGTATCGAACTTTTCCGCTGACGACGAGTTGATTGAGCGTGCTGAGAACTTCTTCGACTGGGGTGAGCGCGTCGAAGCCGTGGAGATGATAGATGTCGATGTAATCGGTGCCGAGGCGGCGCAGGCTGGCTTCGCAGGTGCGAATCAGGTGATAGCGCGAGGAGCCGAGATCGTTGGGGCCGGTTTGGCCTCCCATGCGGAACGTCGCCTTGGTCGAGATCAGGACATTGTCGCGGCGACCGGCGACTGCCTTCCCTAGGATCGTTTCGGAGAGGCCGTCGGAATAAACGTCGGCAGTATCGAAGAGGTTGACACCAGCCTCGAGGCAGACATCGACAAGGCGCGTCGCCTCGGCTACATCGCTCGCGCCCCATGCGCGAAAAAATTCGTTGCCACCGCCAAAGGTTCCCGTGCCGTAGCTCAACACGGGTACCTTCAATCCTGAGCGTCCCAGCGTTCGAAATTCCATGAGCAATAGATGCACCTAGCCTGAAAATGATCTCAAGTTTAGCAGAGCCGCTTATTCACTCGCGATTTCGGAATTACGAGATTATTTATTTTTATTTTTCGCCGCAATACGATTGCGCTATACTTCCGGGAATCTCGGGTGCAGTTTCTCTGCGGTTATTTCCTTCGGGGCATTAGAGGTTTTCTAGACCTGCTGTTCGAGTATTACCACGGTAGAGTGCGCCCGCACTCCAGGGTGTACCGTGCCAACTCTCAATCACGCCAGACCTGCGTTGTAGGAGCATCGCGGCAGACTTAAGTATCGACGCGACTCCACGGATAGCCTTCCCGCCGCTGCTTCCATTTGTACGCGGCGCTACAAGACCCCAGGTTAGAAATCATCCAGAAGTGAAAATTTTGAGAGAGGTAGTTTATGAGATACATGTGTCTTTTGGCATCGTGGAGCACGATGCTGTCGTCGAGTGGTCAGCGCCGTGGTACGTCCCGGCAAACGATTTGCGAGCATTCCGATTGCAAACCAGACTTGAATCTCGAAGTGAATCGGAAACCTGCCATCCTGCTCACGTGCAGCCTGCTGGCTATCTTATTTGCTGCGGCCGCGGCCTTCGCGCAGCAAACGCCGGCTTCGGCCCAGGCTGGCGTTGTGCCGCCGCTGATTAATTTCAGTGGAACACTTACCGACATCGATAACAAGCCCATCACCGGCATTACAGGGGTAAGTTTCAATCTCTACAAAGATCTGCAAGGCGGCTCACCTCTTTGGATGGAAACCCAAAACATTCAACCTGACGAGAACGGCCGCTATAGCGTGATGCTGGGTTCCACCACCAGTACTGGCGTTCCTTCCGACCTCTTCGCTTCCGGCGAGGCCCGGTGGCTTGGCGTGCAGCCCGAAAAGCAGGAAGAGCAGCCACGCGTCCTGCTGGTTGCCGTGCCATATGCCCTGAAAGCTGGGGACGCCGAAACCATCGGCGGATTGCCAGCATCGGCGTTTGTGCTGGCCAGCCCTGGGAAAACCCAATATCCAATTGCCGGCACACCGGCAGTTTCCGCCACAGGGTTGAAAGGCTCTACCAAAACAGCACCGCCCCCGAATCCTGGTGTCACCGGAATAGGGAGGGTCAATTTTATTCCACTCTGGGATACCACCAGCGACATCGTTAGCTCCATTATGTCGCAGGCCACCACCACCGTCACTGTCACCGGCTCGGCTGCCGCCACCACCGACTTTCGAGCGGACATCAATGGCCTCAACAACGGCGGAGCGGGTGCAGCCTTCGTCACTCCCGGTATTCGTTTTGGAACAGGCAATACCGGCGAGGCGCTCACATCGCAGCGCGCGAACTGCACGGCAACTGGCTGCACTAACAACGTCAACGGCCTCGATTTCGATACGGATTTTATCTCCCGGCTCTCCATCACAAACACCGGCAACGTAGGTATCGGCACCAGGACGCCGGCCAACCCGCTGACCGTGACCAGCAGCAGCGCCAGCATAGGAGTAACCGCCTTGGTGAGCAACACCAATGGAAACAGCACGGCGATCGAAGGCTCCTCTACGGGGATCGGAACCGGAGTATGGGGATCGGCCAATGTTGGTGTGCTGGCGCAAGGCACCGGCAGTTCCACGGCGGGGGTCGGAGTTTGGGCTCTAAGCAACGGATCTGGAGGACTAGCCGGCCAGTTTCAAGGCAACATCAATGTAACTGGCTCCATTACCGCTGGCACCAAAGACTTCAGAATCGACCATCCCTCCGATCCGGCAAACAAGTACCTCTATCACGCCTCGATCGAATCTTCGGAAATGATCAACCTCTACACTGGCAATGCCATCCTGGATGACGGCGGCGAAGCCACGGTACAACTTCCAAATTGGTTTCAAGCGGAGAACGAAGATTTCCGGTATTCCCTCACATGTGTTGGCGGCTTCGCTCCGGTCTACATAGCGGAGGAAATTTCCGGGAACCACTTCAAAATAGCTGGTGGCAAGCCGGGCATGAAGGTCTCCTGGCAGGTCACCGGCATTCGGCAGGATGCCTATGCCAAGGCCCATCCACTGCAAGTAGAAGTGCCGAAGCCCGCGCAAGAGCGAGGTTATTACATCCATCCGGAGCTTTACGGTGCTCCTGAAGCCAAAAGCATCGAGTGGGCTAACCATCCCCAACTCATGAAGCAAATGGAGGGGC
>JBAPOI010000885.1:0-2276 GCA_049279555.1 Candidatus Sulfotelmatobacter sp. | reverse complement strand
CTCTTGCAGTGGAAGAAATACACCGGCGGAATCCACCAGATAAATTGTGGGAATGTGATTCTCGATCGCGATGTTCTGCGCGCGAATTACCTTTTTCGATGTCATCGGGAAAAATGCGCCCGCCTTCACCGTGGCATCGTTCGCAATGATCATCACCATGCGCGTGTGAATGCGCGCCAAGCCGGTGATCACGCCGGCGGCCGGAGCGCCGCCCCATTCTTCATACATTCCATGCGCCGCGTAGATTCCCAACTCGAAGAAAGTTCCCGGATCGGTGAGCAAGGCAATCCGTTCGCGTGCGGTGAGGCGCCCTTTGGCATGCTGATTCTCGATAGCCTTTGGGCCGCCGCCCTCGCAGATTTTCTCGCCTTCATTGCGCACCTGCGACATGAGATCGGCCAGAAAACGCATGTTGGCCTCGAAGCGCGCCGAGGTGGGATCGACCTTTGTCGTCAGAACGTTGGACGCCTGAGACGAAGCAACGGCGGGAGCTTCAACGCGATCAGCCATGGGTGAGAGAGCGGACTGTTTACGGTATACCACTCCGGCGGGGCCGCGCAACGGAGGGGGTCTCGGGTTTTAGATGTTGGGTCTCAGGCTTTGGGCTTTATTATCGCAGGACGGGACGAGCCCAAGACCTGACGCTGGAGACCTAGGGCCGTCGCTCCAGCCACTCTGCTAGGCGGCAGCCATCGTCGTCGAGCAAGAAGGTTCCCGTGCCAAAGCACTCACCGAAGATGCGGTTTGATTCTTTGTCGCGCGCGGCGCGGGTGATCCATTGCTTGCCGACCTCGTACTGCGCGGCAGTGAACCATTTCTGCGGCAGCACTTCCACCAGCCCGGCCTGCAAGTAGAACACAAAAAGGGCGAACGCTGAATCATCCGCACTCATCGCTTTATAGCTGGTGGGAACGATAAGTTCGTCGATGGTTGCGAGTTCTGCGGGAACCTCAATCTTGTGCATGCCTGGGGTCAGAGAGAGCGGAACTTCGAAGTCCGCGATCGGCGCGCTCGTAGCGAAGATGCGATCTGAAGACTGCTTGAACCAGCCGGCAATTTCAGCCAGATCGAAGGCTTTCAGTTGATCAGCCTCGAACGCCGCGAAGCGGAGATTGCGTCCTTCCGGACACCAGATTCCCAGAGACTGCGGCGACGCAAGAAAGGGCCGGCAATATGTGTTGAGTGCCAGCCGAGGCTTGTCTGGTTCGTGCTCTGGTGCAAGCGTGACCACATACGCAAGTGGACCCTGCTCACCGTGGTGAGTCCAGACAAAATCCTGGCTTGAGGGAGAATGAAATGCTGGGAAGGTCTTCCAATACCAGGGCGCAGGGCCAACGATGCGATCAAGTTGCTGCCGGATGCTGGTGAGATTTGGTGTGGGCATGAGAGGAATTGAGCCAATGTGCGATTGAGTCATTGAGCGATTGAAAATCCCAGGTTGTGCGATCACCCGATCACCCCATCGCTCAATCAGCGGCCACGCCCGCGTTCTTCACATTGGCCCGGATGAATTTGACGATGTCATCCATCGCCGTGCCCGGTTGAAAGATCGCCGCTACGCCGAGTTTTTTCAGTGCATCGATATCCTGGTCGGGAATAATACCGCCTACAAGAACGAGAACATCATCCATTTTGTTTTGCTTGAGCAGGTCCATGACGCGGGGCACGATCGCATTGTGTGCCCCGGAAAGAATCGACAGCCCAATCACCTGCACATCTTCCTGCAGCGCCGCGCTGACGATCATCTCCGGCGTCTGCCGCAGGCCGGTGTAAATCACTTCCATACCGGCGTCGCGCAATGCGCGCGCAATCACTTTGGCGCCGCGGTCGTGACCATCGAGGCCGGGTTTGGCGACGAGCACGCGAATCTTAAGATCGGGCATTGCACTCATTTAATCACAGAGACCGCATGGGAGCTATACACAAGCTCGACCGGCCGTTCTTGTCCTTATAGCTAAAGCGTTTTCGTATCGAGACTCTGCCATAAATACCAGCAGGCCACGGTGCGATAGGGCTCCCAGCACTTGGCGATCTTTTCCATCTGCTCGGGGCTGGGAAGCGTGATCTTGAGCTTGGGACTCTTCTTTGCGGCTGCAGATTTCTTGGCTTTTGTTTTCGAGGATTTTTTCGCGATCGCCGCCTTCGCCTTTTTTGCTTCGAGATAGTGCTTGTACATCGCCATCCGGATTCCGAAGTCGCCTGTCGGCAGCACGTTCTCGCGATTGAGCGTAAACATTAGAAACATCTGCGCTGTCCACACTCCGATGCCTTTAACC
>JBAPOI010000884.1:0-3271 GCA_049279555.1 Candidatus Sulfotelmatobacter sp. | reverse complement strand
CAACGGGGTGGAGTGAATCAACAAAAGCCTAAGGGGATGGGACCGTGGCTAAGGACGCGAGACATGGGGCACTCCTTTTCGTCGAGCGGACGGGAGAAGATAAGCCGCCCGCTACCAGACCATCTTGTACGTGTTGCCTTTATTGTCTACCGCCACGCCGTTTCTTCCATCCAGCGACTCTACTTGAAGAACAGTTCCCTGACTTCCAGTAAACACACCCTGGCCAAATTTCTTGCCCAGAATATGCGCGACGAAAAATCCCTCCCCGTATACGGCATCCCAGGCGAAGGCAAGATTGGACTGCGGAAAGGAGATCGTCCCCGTTGCCGGCGGCGGATTTACCGAAGACGCCTGCATCGTCTTCGGCTTCCCTTGGAGCACCTCTCCGTTGGCGACGATCCAAGATTTCAGTAGCAAAAACACAGGTGCGGGTCCAAACATGGGACGCCTGATCTGGCCGGAGAATACTGGCTGAGGCGTCTGCGCTGCGAGCGGGCCCTGCACCGGGTAAAGTTTTTGTGCGAACGCGAACATGCAAACAGAAAACAGGGTAAGGGAGAGAACGAGCTTGGCTTTCATTTTCTGAACTCCTGCCTGCTAGAAACCGGGGTGCTGAACGAAGTTCTGCGGGCCTAGGTAAAGTAAGGTAAAGCTCCCCGGCAAATCAACAAAATCCTCATAGGGATGGGGGCGTGGAATCCCACGTTTCGCAAAGGACGCGAAACATGGGGCACCCCTTTTCGTGGAGCGGGACGGAACCCTAGGCCCACCGACCCGCTCATCCCAAGTTGCTCTGTCATCCTGAGCGGAGTTGTCGGTCGCGAAGCGAGCGACAACGCAGTCGAAGGATCCCTTTCATGACGGGAGTGCCGAGGGCGTCTGAGGGAGTTCTCGCTGAGCAGTTGGAGCAGTGGTGGAAACTCCTTTTAGAGTTCGTGGCACTTCAGGCGGGCATGGGGTCCTTCGACTGCACGGCTGCTTCGCATTCGCGAAGCCGTCGCTTCGCTCAGGATGACAGATGCGTGGAGTGAATCAACAAAAATCCCAGGAAGGATAGGACCAGCGAGGCCTGCCGTCGCAAAGTTTGCGAAGCATGGGCCACATCCAGCCAGACCCTACAGAAGCTCAGAAGTTATGATCGAGTGGCTTGATCCGCTCCTCGGCAGCTTTCTTTAACTCTCCCAATGCTTTCATCGCTGGGGCCGCCGCCTCTGCCTCGAGTCTGTTATTCCACAGGACGAAGAGCTTCATCGAGCTTTCGTATCTCGCGATGTTCATCTTTCGTATCTGGAATATGGCGGACATGCACATTAGAGGCATAGCTGTCTCCGCGAAATAGCGGCACTGGTCAGACGCGAATTTTACGGATTCGCGCTTAGCGTTCGTTCTAGCGATTTCCTTCGTGATCTGGAGCTGTTCCAGGCCAAGCTTGACTTGTCTCAAGCCGAGGAACGCGAAAACGGCAATTGCTATGCCTGAAGCAAAGTACAGCAACTCCAAAATACCGCGGGTAGTGACGAGCCAACCCATGACGGCTAAAAGTGTAGCACCCAAGCGTTTGCTGGAGCGCGAGTCCGAAATTCTCGAGCTGGAAAACAAAACCGTTCGCCTGGGACCCTGGCATCAATCAATGTCGGGGCACGTGAAGCCGCAACTTCTGGTCGCAGACCGCATCTAAACCTTGACAACATTCCACTCAGGTCTTAGCATGGACCTGTTGGCAATCATAAGCGCATTGATTCCAAAGCACTTATTTTATTCAGGAAAGATAACAGGAGATGATTATGGCCAAGATTATTGGGATTGACCTTGGAACCACCAATTCTTGCGTGGCGGTGATGGAGGGCGGAGAGCCCAAAGTGATCGCTAATGAAGAAGGAGGGCGGACTACTCCGTCTGTGGTTGGATTTACCAAGACTGGAGAGCGGTTGGTGGGGCAGGTCGCAAAGCGGCAGGCGATTACCAATCCGGAGAACACGGTTTATTCGATCAAGCGCTTTATGGGGCGGCGCTTCAACGAAGTTTCGGAAGAGATCAAGATGGTGCCCTATAAGGTGGTGCAGTCGGGCGACCACGTGGCCGTCCTGGCGCAGGGCAAGGAGTACACGCCTCCGCAGATTTCGGCGCTGATTTTGCAGAAGCTGAAGAAGGCGGCGGAAGACTATCTCGGAGAGAAGGTGACCGAGGCGGTCATTACGGTTCCCGCTTATTTTAACGACGCGCAGAGGCAAGCCACGAAAGATGCCGGTCAGATTGCCGGTCTCGAAGTGAAGCGCATTATCAATGAGCCGACGGCGGCGGCGCTGGCCTACGGGCTCGACAAGACGAAAGACGAGATGATCGCCGTCTACGACTTTGGCGGTGGAACGTTTGATATCTCGGTGCTGGAAGTCGGCGAGGGCGTGATTGAAGTCAAGGCCACCAATGGCGACACGCACCTGGGCGGCGACAACCTGGATCAGCGGCTGGTTGACTGGCTGATCGATGAGTTCAAGAAGGATGAAGGTTTAGATCTTAGAGGCAAAGGGAATGAGATGGCGTTGCAGCGGCTGCGCGATGCGGCTGAGCGGGCGAAGATTGAGCTTTCGACCACCATGGAGACCGAGATCAACCTGCCGTTCATTACGGCGGATGCCTCGGGTCCGAAGCATCTGGTGAAGAAGCTGACGCGGGCGAAGCTCGAAGGCATGGTGGAGGACATCATTCAGCGGTCGGTAGGTCCGTGCAAGCAGTGCTTGAAAGATGCGGGCGTGGACGCCAGCAAGATTCAGGAAGTGGTGCTGGTGGGCGGACAGACTCGTATGCCGCGCATTCAGGCTCTGGTGAAGGAGCTGTTCGGCAAGGAAGGCCACAAGGGAGTGAATCCTGACGAAGTCGTAGCAATCGGCGCGGCAATTCAGGGTGGCGTGCTCGGCGGCGAAGTGAAAGACCTGCTGCTGCTGGATGTGACTCCGCTGTCTTTGTCGATTGAGACACTGGGTGGCGTGGCGACGCCGATGATTCCGCGCAACACGACCATTCCGACGAAGAAGACGGAAACGTTCTCGACCGCGGCCGATAATCAGACCTCGGTTGAAGTGCATGTGCTGCAGGGCGAACGTCCCATGGCGGCGCAGAACCGGACTCTGGGTAAGTTCCACCTGACCGGAATTCCGACGGCTCCGCGCGGCGTGCCGCAGATTGAGGTGACGTTCGACATCGACGCCAACGGCATTCTGAACGTGACCGCGAAAGACACGGCCACGGGCAAGGACCAGAAGATTACGATCAC
>JBAPOI010000883.1:0-1690 GCA_049279555.1 Candidatus Sulfotelmatobacter sp. | reverse complement strand
TTCTAGTTCCTAATCCGAATTGAAATACTGCGGCGTACCGTCCCAAGGCTTGAAATACTTGCGCTCGGCCCAAAGCCCGAGCTTTTCTTTCAGCGCGAGAAGGCGTGCTTCCTGCGTCCAGAGTGTTCTGGCGGTAACAGAAGCGACCTCGCTCCCTGCGGTACCATCGCCGGACACCATTTCACTTCCTAGCGGTCGAAGAATGGTTTCGTGAGGAAAATCAGCCTCGACCATCGCAAAGAAGTTCTTCGTGCAGTTGTCGCCGCCTTGGGCGACCACAATCTTTCCCGCAAGCGGGCCGGTTTCATACTTGAGCGCGGGCGGCACGGACAGGCCCTTCATGAAGTAGTCGTTTAAGCTCTTGCCGATCTCCTTACACCACCCGCCGATTCTGGAAGCATCCGCCAGTTCAACTCGTGGCAAGTCGATGTTCTGTTCGGTACTGAGAGCCCACTGACGCGCCTTCGGCTCGAAGTATGATGTCGTCGCTAGCATGGCATTCTTGGCACGCTCCATCGCGGCCAAGCCGAAGATCGACGTGACGGGCTGAAGATTAATGGGATCTTTGTACCTCTTGGCCTGTACCAGCGTGAGAACCTCGGGAATGCCCTTATGTTGATAGAGACGGATGTCCACGCCGCCATCATTCCGGCCTGGGCCAAGCTCTGTGTAATACCCCTGGTTCCTAAAGATCGAGTCGAGTAGCTCTTCGAATTCGCGCCAATGCAATCGCTGCAGGTCCCCCGGATACTTGCCGAAGTATTCGAAAATCTCGCAATGAAGCTCATACACCTTCATCTCGGCAAGATGCTTGAGCCACTGCCAACGATACAGACTGAGATAGTCTTCCCTGACCTTGTCGTCGGTCGGGTACAGAGACATCGTGTAGTGGTTCTCGTTCTCGAACCAAAGACCTAGCTTGCCCAGCAACTCAGTGAAGGGTTTCTCATATTCATCAGCGAACGCGCCATCTGAACCGAAGATCCGTCCCAATGGTCCCTCTGAGATGAGCAGCAAGGTTTCGTAACCTCGCGGGGCTTCGTTATGGAAGCTAAAGGGTGTGGCGAAGCTCGTATCGTGCCAAAGTTCGTTCTTGATGTCCCAAGCCTCAATCTCACTCTTGATCTGTTCAAGACTGGATATCAATTCAGCTTCGTGGACTTCTCGGATGCCTAAGTGGACGCTTTGGGGATCGCTCATAATGTCCATCTGGTTTTCGATGTTGCAATGTCGTATCCATCGACTCTAGCAAAGTGTCCGCATCCGCAGGAAGGATGATTGATGCCCATATCTCCGAAGATCCTCAAGAACCTGAAACGCCTCGCTGCACTCAATCGCAAACGGCCGCTCTTGAACGAGGCGTAACAGAAGAGCGGAATCGGGAACTGCGCCGTGGCCAACGGGCCGAAAAGTCGGCTGGGCTTCACCAATCGACGGCTCAACGCGAGGGCGTTCAGGGGAGTAATCGAGACTCTCGCGTGTCGCCGATCTTCAGTCACGTCTTCCTCGGCTTTGTTTTGGGAGCCAACCCTTCCGTCTGTCGAGTAAGCGGAGGACCGGAGCATCTGCGACTTCAGCTGGAATGAATGGATCGTCATCGGGGCTGATGGCTACGGAATCAAGATCGGCGGGTTGATGCCCACTCTTCGGGTTAGCTGAGCTCGGCGATTATGGCACCACGGTCTTCTGT
>JBAPOI010000882.1:0-6834 GCA_049279555.1 Candidatus Sulfotelmatobacter sp. | reverse complement strand
TGATTGCCGAGATCAGCGTCACCGGTAATCGAAGAATTCCAGCTGAAACCATTCGGGCGCGCATTTTCAGCCGAGCCGGAGACGTCTACGACGCTGCCGCGCTGGAGCGGGATTTCAACTCCTTGTGGAACACAGGCTACTTCGAGGACATTCGCTTCACGCGGGAAGAAACGCCCAAGGGCTGGAGAATCATCGTCCAGGTCAAGGAAAAGCCAACCATCCGCGAGATCAACTATGTAGGCCTCAGCTCGGTGACTACCAGCGATGTGTTGGACCGTTTTAAAGAAGCGAAGGTTGGTTTGGCGGTAGAGAGTCAATACGATCCCACGAAAGTGAAAAAGGCAGAGGTCGCGATCAAGGGCTTGCTGGCGGAGCACGGCCGGCAGTTTGCCACGATCCGAACCGAGGTCCGGCAAATTCCGCCAGCTGCGATTGGAGTCACATTCGTAGTGAAGGAAGGCCCGAAGGTCAAAGTGGGCAAGATCAAGTTCGAAGGCAATAAGAACGTCAAGACGCGAGTCTTGCGTTACGCCATGAAGAACCTGCGGCCCATCGGAGTTCCCCACTCGATTTTCCTGGAGAACATATTCGCCCGCACCTACGACGCAACCAAACTGGATGAAGATACAGAACGGGTGCGCAATGAATACCAGAATCGCGGTTATTTCAAAGTGATCGTCGACCAGCCTAAGACGCAGATTCACGATACCGGGCACGCGGGCTTTCACATTCCGTTAATGCAGGGCGGGCCAGGCAAAGCGGTCGACATCACCATGCCGATCGAAGAAGGCGACCGCTATACGCTGGGCAGCATCACGTTTAAGAACAACAAGGCCGTACCGAACGTGAAGGCGCTGCGAGCGCTTTTCCCCATCAAAGATGGAGACACTTTTAGCAAAGAGAAAGTGGCGAAGGGCCTGGAAAACCTGCGCAAGGCCTATGGAGAGTTGGGCTACATCAATTTCACTTCAGTGCCCGATACCAGGTTTGACGACGAAAAGAAGCTGATCTTCCTCGAAGTTGACGTGGATGAAGGCAAGCCGTTTTTCGTTCGCCGCATTGAGTTCCAGGGCAACACCACGACGCGCGACAAAGTCATCCGGCGTGAAATCGCGCTGGAAGAAGGCAACGTCTACAACTCGCGCTTGTGGGAGTTGAGCCTGCTGCGATTGAACCAACTGGGATACTTCGACCAACTAAAGCCGGACGATCCCAATACTACGATTCGTCAGCTTGACGAGAAAGATGGATTGGTCGACCTGACGCTAAAGATCAAAGAAAAAGGAAAGAACAGCGTAGGCCTCAACGGCGGCGTCAGCGGTCTGGAAGGTGCTTTCGTGGGGATCAACTATGCGACCAACAATTTCCTTGGCCTGGGTGAAACGTTGTCGGTCCAGGCGAGCGTAGGAAACCTCGCGCGCAGCATCCGCTTCGGCTTCACCGAGCCTTACATGTTCGACCGGCCGTTGCAGTTTGGTTTCAATGTTTACTACAACAAAGTGAGCTACGACCAGGCGCGGCAGCTCTCCATTTTCAGAGGACAAACCCTGAACCTGCCGAACGCCGTGTTACAGAATCTGCAGAACTACACGCAGTCGAGCACAGGTTTTACGATGTCGTTGGGCTATCCGTTGGGGCGTCGCTCATTCAAGCGCGTCGGGGTTACTTACTCGTTTGACCGATCGTCGCTGTTGGCGCTCAGCTCGGCATCGAAGAATCTGTTCGAGTTTCTAGCGTTCCGCGGCATCTCCGGGCCAAATGCTCTGGAAGGCATCATCACCAGCAAGATTTTCCCGAACTTCTCTTTTAATACGATCAACAGTCCCATCTCGCCGCACACCGGACACCAGTTCACGGCGGGCGCGGAACTTGCGGGGCTGGGCGGCACGGTCCGATCGATTCGTCCTATTGTTCAGTACAAGCAATTTATTCCCGTGCAGAACCGGCGTAACGCGCTGGGCTTCAATGTTCAGGGATCTTTCATCAGTGGCTTCGGCGGCCTGGTTGCTCCGCCGTTCCAACGCTCTTACATGGGCGGTGAGAACGATCTGCGCGGCTTCGATATTCGCTCCGTGTCTCCGGTGGCATTCCTGCCGAGCGTGGGCGCGATCACGCTGACCGATCCGAGCGGGGTTCCCGTACCAAAAGATCCGCAGAATCCCCGTGCGGGGAACGTGACCATCCCGATTCCAGTGGATCAGATCACCTTCCCGGGCGGCGATTTCAGCATCGTCACCAACATGGAGTACCGCATCACGATCTATGGGCCGGTGGCGCTGGCTCCCTTCATCGATGCAGGAATCGACCCCATCCTGCGGCGGTCGCAGTTGCAGATTGCGCAGCAACAATATCTCGAAGTCATCGGTACGCCGGTGGGATGCCCGACGCTGACTCAGGTTCCCACCGCGAACACTTGCAGCTTGGGCAGCGTATTAAACCCGCCGCCATCGAATCAGTTGGAGGTTTTAGGCTCGACCAACTGGCGCCCGCGAATGTCCACGGGACTCGAGCTGCAGATGTTCCTGCCGGTCATCAACGCGCCGTTCCGAATTTATTGGGCATACAATCCTCTGCGGCTGGATAGCCCGGCGAATCCGCCCATCCCGATCACGCCTGATATGTTTCCCAAGACCTGTAATCCTGTTACTGGTTGCCAGTTAACTGGAGCGGGCCTGTATACGTATAACCTGGCGAGAACCCAGTTCGCACCCAGTTTCCTGCTGCGCGAACCGCGGAAAACGTTCCGGTTCACGGTGGCGACCACGTTCTAGGACCATGTATTTCAAGGTACGCAGCGCAACCAGAGGTTTGACGCCACTGAGGGGGCTTACTATAATGGCTTGCATCCACGCCTCAATGGCAAGCTGATTCGGTGGACGACAGGTCCGCAACCTCGGCGTGTGACGCTGGCAATCCCGATACGTCTCGTTTGATGGTGGCCGTTGTAAGTGAAGAAGTCGCGTGGTACGGCCCAGCGTTGCCAAAGAAGATGAGAATCTGAGTTCTTCCCCGGAAAGAATTACCGGAACCACGTTTACGGGAACAATTTTCCAAGGAGTTTAGCGTCCAATGACAAGCAAGTACATGCGGTCTTTCCTGGCCACTGCGGTTTTCTCCGTGATTTCCGCCTGGGCCCAAACCGGTAGCGCCGCTGCCGCGCCCACGGGCGGGGCTGGCGCGCCCGCACCGGCGTCCCCTGCAACATCCTCCCCAGTGATGACGACCGGCGCTGGTACCAAGGTCGGGACCATCAACATCGAACAGGCCGTTCTCGGCTCGAACGAGGGGCAGCGTGATTTCGAAGCTCTGCGCAAAAAGCTGGAGCCTAAACAGAATGAACTGAAAGGCCAGAACGAGGAACTCGAAGGCCTGCAGAAACAATTGCAGACCCAGGGCGACAAGCTGAACGAGGATGCCCGTGCCAGCTTGGTTAAGCAGATCGAGACCAAGAAGAAGTCATTCGATCGCTCCGTGCAGGATGCACAAGAGGACGCGCAGAATCAGCAGAAAGAAATCTTTTCGCGGATCCTGCAAAAGATGGCGCCCTCAATCGTAAAGTACGCGCAGGAAAACTCCCTCGGCATGATCGTAGACGTGTCGAACCCATGGCCGCAGAGTCCGGTTTTGTGGGCGGATGGCGGGGTGGATATCACGAAAAATGTAGTGGATGTATACAACGCGCAATCGGGCGTACCGGCTCCTGCCGCAGGCGCTGCACCGAAACCGGCGAGCACAAAGCCCGCAGGCACTACAACGCCGAAGCCAACAGCACCGAAGCCGACCGAACCACCGAAGTAGTTTTGATTAGACCGTTTATCTAGAATAGGGCCGCGCCGTTCGCAGATTCATGGCAAGTAGCAAGAGCTTGCTGTGACTGACGATCGGCGCGGCTTTTATTTTTGTATCTGATCGAGTGCAGCGAGAACCTCTTCGCTGTGCTGCGCGGGATTAACACTGGTGTAAGCCTTGGCGACTTTCCCAGTGGGGTCGATAAGGAACGTGTGCCGTGCGGCAAACTTTACAAACCCCAAATTCGTTAGGGAACCGTAGGCGCTGCTTACCTTACCACCGCTGTCAGCCAGCAGCTTGAAATTCAATCCTTCTTTTGAACAGAAAGTCTTGTGCGAATCCACGCTGTCCAGGCTTACACCCAGAACGACTGCCTTGCGTTCGGCATACTTGGCCTGATCTAGCTGAAAGTTGTGCGCTTCGCGCGTGCAACCCGGAGTCTGATCCTTGGGATAAAAATAAAGCACGACCCAACTACCACGGTAGTTTTTCAAGCTGACGGAAGCGCCATCCTGCGAAGGGAGCGTGAAGTCAGGTGCGGCGCTGCCTGGGCCGGGGGCCGCGCGTGATGAGAAAAGCCTCGGCACCAGGATCACGGTCACTACAACCACAACTACCAACAGTGTGACTCGCAACATCATGAACCTCCGAAGACACTGTGGCCGAAGCCGATGCGGCTAAGACCAGCATCCACTGGAAACCGAGCTATTGTAGAACGTTTGGACGCCACCTTTCGTCCAGCAAAATTCCTCACAATCCAATATCATGGAATGTTCGACAATTTCCGACGGAGACATTAGACGTGGCTCATATTGAAACGGATGGGCAAGAGGTATTAGAAACCCGCGAATGGGTTGACTCACTGGACTACGTACTGTCGGCGGGCGGGCCTATTCGTGCTGGGCGACTGCTGCAGCAACTGGCTCTCCACGCGAAACGCGCCGCTGGTGTGAACCTTCCCTTTTCGGCGACCACGCCCTACCAGAATACGATTGCCTCTCCGCAACAGGCGCCGTTCCCCGGAAGCCAAGAGATGGAGCGGCGCATCAAGAGTCTGGTGCGGTGGAATGCGCTCGCGATGGTAGTGCGCGCGAATAAGATTCAGGAAGGCATCGGCGGGCATATTTCGACCTTCGCTTCAGCAGCAACTTTGTACGAAGTTGCTTTCAATCATTTCTTTCAAGCACAAAACGAGAGCGGCGGCCGCGATTTCGTTTATTTCCAGGGCCACGCGGCGCCAGGAATTTATGCTCGCGCTTATCTCGAAGGTCGCATTCCGAAAGAGAAGCTGGAAAATTTTCGCCGTGAGTTGAAGGCAGGCGGCGGACTGAGTTCCTATCCTCATCCTTGGTTGATGCCGAATTTCTGGGAGTTCGCGACGATTTCGATGGGATTAGGGTCGATCCAGGCGATCTATCAGGCGCGCTTTATTCGTTATCTAGAAAATCGCGGGCTGAAGCAATCGACCGGCGGCAAGGTGTGGGCGTTCCTGGGCGATGGCGAGATGGACGAACCCGAGTCCCTGGGATCGATCACCCTTGCTTCGCGGGAAAATCTCGACAACTTGATCTTCGTGGTGAATTGCAACCTGCAGCGCCTGGATGGCCCCGTACGTGGCAATGGAAAAATTATTCAGGAGCTCGAAGCAATCTTCCGCGGCGCGGGATGGAATGTCATCAAAGTCATCTGGGGTTCGGACTGGGACAGCCTGATTCGCGCAGATCGTGATGGCATTCTGGTGCGCCGCCTGGGAGAAATCAGCGACGGGCAGTATCAGAAGTATTTTGTTGAGAGCGGAGCCTATTTCCGCCAGAACTTGTTCGGCACTGATCCGCGTCTTCTGAAAATGGTGGAACATCTTTCCGACGAGCAACTGGCGCGGATGCGGCTGGGCGGTCACGACCCCATCAAGGTTCATGCGGCATACAGGGCTGCGGTCGACCACACAGGCTCTCCTACCGTCATTCTGGCGAAGACCATCAAAGGCTACGGACTGGGAGAAGCGGGCGAAGGCAAGAACATCACCCACCAGCAGAAGAAGCTGAATGAAGACGAGCTGGAGCTTTTCCGTTCGCGCTTCGGGATTCCGATTCCGGACGATGAACTGCACAATGCGCCTTTCTACCGTCCGTCAGACGACAGCGCCGAAATCAAATATATGCAGGCGCGACGGCAAAAACTCGGCGGGTATATGCCGCAACGGAAGGTGCTCGCTACCCCGCTGAAGCCGGTTCCCGATTCATATTTTGAAGAGTTCTACAAAGGCACCGAGGGCCGGGAAGTCGCGACAACTATGGTTTTTGTGCGGCTGCTGGGAAAACTGCTGCGCGACCCCGAGATCGGCAAGCTGATTGTGCCCATCATTCCCGACGAAGCTCGAACTTTTGGCATGGAGGCTTTGTTCCGCCAGGTTGGCATTTACTCCAGCGTCGGACAGCTTTATGAGCCGGTTGATATGGATACGCTTCTTTACTATAAAGAAGCGAAGAATGGACAGATTCTTGAAGAGGGCATGACGGAGGCCGGCTCGATGTGTTCGTTCATCGCGGCCGGTACTGCTTATGCCAACCATGGCATCAACACTATCCCCTTCTTTATTTATTACTCAATGTTCGGCTTCCAGCGTATCGGAGACTTGATCTGGGCGGCGGCCGACATGCGCTGCCGTGGGTTCCTCGTGGGCGGGACCGCAGGACGAACCACGTTGGCCGGCGAGGGCCTGCAGCATCAGGATGGGCATAGTCACGTGCTGGCGTTGCCCGTTCCCAATTTGCTGGCCTATGATCCCGCATTTGCTTATGAGATCGCCATCATTATTCAGGATGGCATCAAGCGGATGTACGTCGATAAGGAATCGATTTTCTACTACCTCACCGTAACCAACGAGCCGCTTCCCATGCCCGAGATGCCGAAGGGTGGGAATGTTCGCGAAGGCGTATTGCGGGGCCTTTACCGCTTCAAATCGGCAGACGCGCCGGATACGAAACTGCACGCGCAGTTGTTGGGAAGCGGAACCATCATGTACGAAGTGTTGAAGGCGCAGAC
>JBAPOI010000881.1:0-5456 GCA_049279555.1 Candidatus Sulfotelmatobacter sp. | reverse complement strand
GTCTAGTTCCTTCTTGCACCACTCCGATTCGAAATATTTCTGCGTGATGTATGCGACGAAGAGATTGCACTGGGGTATTCCATCACCAAAGATCGCGTCTTGTAGGCGATCGCCTGCGGTGATCGCATCCGTGTCAAGCCAGCAGCCAATTCCTGCATGGACCAAGTCGTCACGAAGCTTCCCAACGAACTCGGCATCACTTCGAGAGTAAGACAAGAATATTTGTGGTCGTATACTCTTCACGTAAACTCCCTGTTTGACCGCTCGAATGTCTAATGCCGTCTCAGAGACAATTCTGAGGCTCGGGAAGAAAATCGAGCAGTCGTAACAGACCGCGCAAAATGATTGTAATGAATTGTCTCTTTTGACGTTCCGGAGCGTTGCCAGTGGAAGGACTTATGGGCAATCGAAGCTGAGCTTGAAGGCGTGCCGGATCTCAGCAGCATGGGAACCTGGCGCATTGTGCTTCACGTTGCCACTCGATCTCCGATTGTTCGGATTGGATGCATGTTTCTTTCGCGTTAGGGAACGTTGCTGCAAGTCTTCTTGTAAGGTTCCCCAGCCAAATAGAGCTGCCACTCCTCGGGCGAAAGATTTCGTGTAATCCGCGAACACGCGTCTGCAATAAGATCTTCGGGCCGCCACGACCACAGGCGAACCGTCCGATCCTCACTCGTACTCGCGACCTCCCTGCCGTCAGGGCTCAGGCTGACGCTAGAAACCGGTCCTGCATGCTTCATCCTGGCGATTTCCATTCCGGTTTTCAAACTCCATACCCGGATAGTCCCATCTAAGCTGCCGGTCAAGAGATATGCACTGTCGGTCGAGATGATCGCTTCGATCACAGTTCCATCTAGCTTTGCTTTCAAAATCTGACGCCCATCTGGCACGGTGTACACCAGTGCACTCTCTCCTACTCCCAGTGCAACTAGTCGCCCGTTCGAGTTGAATGCGATTGGGCCAACGCTTGAATCGGCATCCATGTGAAATCTCGAATTGCGGTTTCCAGATGCCCACTGCTCCCAAAAATCGACCCTGTGCCCGCTTTCAGATTCAGTGACCGTACACAAATAGCGTCCGTCCGGAGTGAATAAGACCTTGTTCACACCTTTTCCAGGCGCGAATTGAATCTCTCCGGACGCGCCTCGGTGCCAGAGAGTAACTTGATCAGAGCTCGCAGCGGCGAGATACGCGTCGTCCGGGCTAAAGGCGATGTTCTTTACATCTTCCTCGTACTTGTGTTGCCTTACCACCTGGCCTGAGACAGCATCCAAGACCTGTACGTAGCAGCATTCGCGCGCCTGAGGGTTAAACGAATCGTTGAGTGACCGTGTCCCCGCGATCGTCGCTACTTCTCCACCATCGTGCGAGAAGATGACCTCCTCAACTCCAGCCCGCTCTCTCATGCGCCACTGCTCGCGCCCGAAGAGGTCGAAAAGTGTCGTACTGCCGTCCGTAGCCCCGACAGCGATCTGGTTGCCGGCTGGATTGAAAATGAAGGCCTTGATTTCCGCACTAACGGTGATGAGTGCTCGCTCCTCCCCTGTGTGAGAGTCTATTAGCGTCACCGAGTCTTTCAGTGCATGATAAACGCCGACGTATGGCTTGATGGCAAGGACGGTACCTTGGCGGTTGTAGTCGGCGCGAGTTGCCGATGTTCCACTGCGCAACAAACGGCTTTCTGTCCCATTTGCCTCCCAAACTGACAAGTCACTGCCTCCCGCGACCGCAACCGATCCACCGTCAGGGCTAAACGCCACTGACCAAACGATAGATCCTGGCACGATTCTGGATACTTCTTCAGCCGCACCAACATCCCATATACGCGCAACGTGGTCGCGACATGCTGTCGCAAGATGGCGACCAGAGGCGTCAAAGTCTAGGTCAAATACAGCGTCAGGGTGATGGAGGCGTGCTAGCTCTCGTCCATTTCGAAAGTCCCAAACCTTAACCGTGCTGTCCCAACTGGCAGTCGCAAGCTCGCGCCCTTCTGGGCTAAAAGCAATGGCACTAACATACTCAGCGTGCTTCAGCTGCTGGACTTCGGCAGCGCTGCGAACGTTCCATACCCCAACAGTCCCATCTCGCAAGGACGAAGCGATGAACCTGTCATCGGGGCTAAATGCAACTGTTCGGAGTTCCGGACTGACTAGCCTAGGTTACCGAGCTTCAGAGGCAGGTACTAAGGGGGATGCCTGGGATCGCAATTAGCCACAATGGGGCGCTGATGGCCCTGTCTAGTGGTCATTTCGTGCTAGTTACATTGTTACAGATTATGTATAATGTGTAACGATTCAAAAATATGCAGAAAAAATCTTTTGACCGAGATGCAGCACGGCGGCGGGTCATCCTCGATGCTGCCCGCGACTGCATCCTTAAATTCGGCTATGCGAAGAGCTCGCTCGAAGATATCGCCAAACAGGCAGCCGTATCGCGACCGCTGATCTACCGGAAATTCAAGAGCAAGGAAGAGATATTTGGCGCTTTTCTGGAGGACCTTTTCGAAACACAGTATCGGGCCGCAGAACACGCTCTCGCAAAGCCAGGAAGCAGGCGGCAAAGGCTTATGTCGCTCTATGAAGCTCTACTGCTTGAGCCGTGGAAGGAGCTGATCGTGGATGCTCCGATGGGCGCGGAATTCTATGAGACATGCGGTCGGATCACGCCTGACATTAACGAAAGCCGCAGAAAGATGCAGCTCAAGTACACGCAGTCTGTCCTTGGTACTGAAGAGGTCTCGAAGGTCTTCATGCTGGCTGTAGACGGGCTCACTCACGATCTACCAGCGACAAAAGTTCTCCGCAGGAGACTTGAAGTGCTGATTGATCGATTCGTTCGCGACTAAAGCCACGGTGGATCCAGGTCGGGTGGCTACCCTTCGCATTCTGGCCTGTTGGCCGGCAAACCGGAAGTAAGCCAGATCGGGATATGTGGATCCGGCACCACAATTCGGCATACAGGAAGTAACTGCAATTGCTCGCGCACAACTTGGAAACAATCGCACAGATGTAAATCTCATTTCTCAGCAAGTGGCGGAAGTAGCCCGGAAAAACACGGCAAGAATCTCTTAGAAGCTCAATTCATTTGTTTTTTTGCGAGCAAACTCACCGGAGAATTTTTCGAGTGTGGACCTAACCGGAGACTATTCCTGGCCAGAAGTCGGCTTCGGGGACGTCGCTGTTAATCTCCTCGAAGCCCGTTTATGGCCAACTTCCGAGCCCAGGCGGCAAATTCGCCTGGTCAATGAGCGAAATGGCGATGTTTCAACAGGACTTGGGTAACGCATTCCCGAGTTTTACCCCTAACGGCTTGAATCGCCGTTGTAGCTGATCCGAGTTCACCGTGGTGTTGTTGATCACGGTAGACTTGCGTTGCAAAATGCTGTGTCACGCACTGTCTCGGCTCGACGAGACATTAATAAAGAGGCGGCTATGAATACGCTAGGAAGCATCAACCGGATTCTGTATCATGCAGCGCGCTATCTGTTGGGTTCGGTCATGCTGTATTACGCGATGGTCAAGATTCTGAATGTCCAGTTTCAGGTCTCCCCATTCAACTACACGCGGCCGCTCGACCAGGTCCCCGGACGGATGTTAGCGTGGGCCTATCTTGGTTACGCGCCCTGGTTTCAGCGTCTGCTGGGTATCGCGGAATTTGTTCCGGCGCTGCTGCTGTTCTTTCGCCGGACGGCCCGGTTCGGGGCGGTGCTGATGTTTCCTGTGCTGCTCCATGTCATGCTGGTCAACTTTGCGCTTGATCTCTGGCACGACACCAAGATCATCAGTTGCCAACTGTTTGGCCTCGACATTTATCTCCTCATCAATCAGTGGACCTATCTGCGGGAAACGCTGGCGAAGATCCTTGAAGCTCCATCTCCCGCGCGGCCTGTCTTTCGCTGGGAGAGGCGATCATTCCGTTGGTGGTTGTCATCATCCTGTGCGTCAACCACTACTATGACTACGAACGTGATGCCCGACTGATCAGCGATTTCACCGGAACGCGGCAGATCAATGGAGCGGGAGCGTGGGCAGTCGAAGACCTTAGCATCGACGGGAAAAATGCGATCCCAGAGGGTCAGCGCGCCCGCCTCTACTTCGACGTTTGGCAGCACGTCTACTACTCCCGCAGCGAAATTGTGCCCTGCCCGCAAAGAGGCCCTCTGATCCCGAATCATTTGTCCGATAAGCGTGCTTACCGCGACGTGCTCGAATTCTGCTCCTACTTTGCAGAAGATCGCCAACCCGAGCGTGTGGAGAGTGAAGGGGTTTTTGACGCCGATCGTTCCCGGCACAGTTTTCAGCTAGACAATCTGAATCTTGGTGGATCGACCGGCGAGATCAACGGAACGTACTCGGTCAACGGTCAGAACCTGCAGATGTGGGGCACAAGGAACGGCGAGAAGATAGAAATCGTATTGAAGCGGCTCAACTGGGGGAAGATGTGGTGAGAGATCTACTCGGACAAAAACCGTTTTTTAAGCCCCGGATGGATCGTTGATGTAATCAGGCGATAGCGCTCAAGTTCCGGGTCGCCGGGGAATTTGAGTGAAATGGCGATGTTACGTCAGCTGACGGAAACTGACGATGTGGTAGGCTACCGGCGTGCTATAAAGCACGATGGAAGTGACGTTTAAGAATCGGTCTGACGACTTGAGACAGACTCCCGAAACCGATAACAGGTTGTCTATATCGGGATGCCCCATCCAATCGGCGCTCTCGGCATATTGGGATGCGCCAATCCAGTCGGCTTTGAGCAGGATAATTCCCCTGGCAGATAAGCGCATTCTTGTTGTCGGCTGTGGGACGAACCCGATTATTGAAACCTTCTTGTCCTGCGGGGCGCACGTTGTTGGAATCGATCTAAGCCCCGAGGCGTTAAGGTCCTCCGCGTGCGCACATCCTAAGGCGGATTTTCTAAATGCCGACGCTCAACGTCTTCCCCTCGTAGACGCCTCGTTCGATGTGACATGGTCTGTAAGCACACTCCAGTACATGGATGACATTTCAGCCGTCGTCCGAGGATGCAGAAATGTTCTCAAGTCTGGAGGGCAATCTGTTTTCTTAGAAAACCTGTACGGAAATCCAGCAGCACGTTTCGACCGCTACCGGCGAAAAATATGCAAATGCCCCGAGCAGTCCACCATGCGGATTCGCAGACATCTTGATACTTCAAGCAACCAACTTTTCAAGAATTACTACCGAGTGGTGGAGTTTAGGGTTTGGCATGACTGGACACCGTTCCTTTATCCTTTTGTCGACTCATCCCTACCGGGCACGGCTTTAGCACGGTCGTTGATCCGGAGGGTCGCGCGGCCACGTTTTTGGAGTGCTTGGAGATCTCGCTACGGCTGGATCGCTGAGGTGTTTGCCAAGTGCTAGCGAAGCCCTGCTCCTCTTAAATATAGGCATGGAATAGGGCCAATGAGAACATCGATTGCTGAGAAGTATGCTGCGAGC
>JBAPOI010000880.1:0-14347 GCA_049279555.1 Candidatus Sulfotelmatobacter sp. | reverse complement strand
GGCTATCGCGATTGGCTGATGGATCACATGTCCGCGACGGAATGTCCCGCATGCCATGGCAAGCGCCTGCGGCCGGAGAGTCTTGCGGTGAAAGTGAACGGCATGTCGATCGGCGAATTCACCGCATTGCCGCTTTCACGCGCACTCGAAGTGGCGCAAAGCATCAAGCTGGTCGGCCGCGAAGAAAAAATCGCCGGACGCGTCATGCACGAGGTGAAAGAACGCCTGCAATTTCTCAATGCCGTGGGACTGAATTACATTTCGCTCGACCGCTCGGCGGCGACGCTCTCCGGCGGCGAAGGCCAGCGCATTCGTTTGGCAACCCAGATCGGCTCAAGACTCCGCGGTGTGCTCTACGTTCTAGACGAGCCTTCGATTGGCCTGCATCATCGCGACAACGGCCGCCTTCTCACGGCGCTGGAGAATCTCCGTGACCTCGGCAACACCGTCCTCGTGGTGGAGCACGACGAAGAAACAATTCGTCGCGCCGATTATGTCGTCGACCTCGGTCCCGGCGCCGGGCGTCATGGTGGCGGCCTCGTCGCTCATGGCACGCCCGCCGAAATCATGCGCGAGCCGAACTCACTCACCGGCGCCTACATCTCCGGCAAAGTTCGCATCGAGATGCGTCCCGAGCGCCGTCAGAAAAACGGCGCGGCGCTGACCATTCTCGGTGCGAAGGAAAATAATCTCAAAAATCTCGATGTAACTTTTCCGCTGGGCGTGATGACAGTTGTGACCGGAGTCTCGGGCTCGGGCAAATCTACGCTGGTCAACGACATTCTTTATCGCGCGTTGGCGCGCCAGCTTTACCGCTCACGCGAAAAGTCTGGCGAGCACAAGGCGATCATGGGCGCGGAGAATATCGACAAGGTCATTCGCATCGACCAGTCGCCGATCGGCCGTACGCCGCGCTCGAATCCCGCAACCTATACCGGAGTCTTCACGGCGATTCGCGAAATCTACGCCATGTTGCCCGAAGCGCGCGAGCGCGGCTACAAGGCGGGACGGTTTTCTTTTAACGTCCCCGGTGGACGCTGCGAGGCCTGTCAAGGAGAAGGCCAGCGCCGCATCGAGATGAATTTTCTGCCCGACGTTTATGTGCTCTGCGAAGTCTGCGGCGGCCGCCGCTACAACCGCGAAACGTTGGCCGTGAAGTACAACGGCAACTCCATCGCTGACCTGCTCGAAATGCCGGTGTCCGACGCGCTGCCGATTCTTGAAAACATTCCGCAGGTAAAACAAAAGCTGCAGACCCTGGTCGATGTGGGCTTGGGATACATTCATCTCGGTCAATCTGCGGTAACGCTTTCCGGGGGCGAAGCGCAGCGCATCAAGCTGGCCCGCGAATTGAGCAAGCGGCAGACGGGCAAGACTCTCTATCTTCTCGACGAGCCCACCACCGGCCTGCACTTCGACGACGTAAAAAAATTGCTCGACGTTCTGCACCGTTTGACCGACCTCGGCAATTCGATCATCATCATCGAACACAATCTGGACGTGATCCGCAACGCCGACTGGATCATCGACCTCGGCCCAGAAGGCGGCGAAGAAGGCGGCCGCATCGTAGCCCAAGGCACGCCGGAGCAGGTGGCAAGAGTGAAGAAGTCATATACGGGGCAGGCGCTGGCCGGGTATTTTTCGGGCAACGGGAAGCGCAGCGCGTAAAGGAAGGAAGGTTATCTTTGTCTTCACCCGAAAATCCGCTTTTCGATCCGCCGCCTGCGAACAGCGAATCTCAGGCGCCGGTCCAGCTTGCTGCCGATCCATTCTCGCCGCCAGCGCTTTCCCCAATCCCGCCTGCTACCAAAGCCAACGAGAACCCGGTCTGGAACGGCTGGGACGTGTTGCAGATCGCGGCGCTCACCCTTGCCACGCTTTTTATTTTGCAACTTCTGACTGTCCTCGCGGCGCGCCGTTTTGCTTTCCCTCACGCAAGCTGGGCGGATGTCGCGCAGAAACCCTCGCTCGCTTTGCTGTCCGAGTTGATTACCTACCTTGTGGTCGCGGTGTATATGATTCTGCTGGTCGAAGGGAAATATCGCGCGCGCTTCTGGCCTGCCATTCGCTGGAATTGGCCTGGCATGGCGGGATTCAGTCTCCTCGGCCTCGGAGTCCTCATGCTCGGCCTCGACGTTCTCGGCCGTTTTCTTCCCATGCCCAAGGAGACGCCTTTCGACCAATTCTTCGCCCGGCCTTCCGACGCCTATCTCACCGTGGCCTTCGCTGTTACTCTCGGCCCACTGATGGAAGAACTCTTCTTTCGCGGATTCCTTTATCCGGTGATGGCGCGGCGGCTGGGAGTAGTTTGGGGAATTCTTCTCACCGCGCTGCCTTTCGGCTTGATCCACGCTGTGCAGTACGGCTACGCGTGGGGCGCGGTCCTGATCATTTTTCTGGTAGGAGTCGTTCTTACCGCGGTGCGGGCAAGAACCAAATCGGTGGCCTCTAGCTTTCTTGCCCACGTGGGCTATAACGGCACGCTGATGATCCTCGCAGCTCTGCAGACCGACGGTTTCCGTCACATGGACAAAGCCGGAGTACTGCTGTTTTGATTGGGATCTGATTTTAACTAACTGTCACCCCGAGCGAAGCGAGGGACCCTGGTGTTTGCCATTTCGCCTCAGTCGAACACCAAGATCCCTCGCTTCGCGAGGGATGACAAGCTCTTGGAGTACTACTTCACAGTGATTGTCAGCAGCTGCACTCCGGACACCACGTAATCCAGCGGAGCCGTCGCCGTTTCATCCACGCTCGATTCGCCGCTGACCACCATCTCCTGATTTCCGCGCATTCCATCCATTACATTCATGATCGAGATGGGCAACGTCGGCATCACTTTGTCGGCGACGCGAGCTTCGGGGTCGGCTTCGAGCAGCGAGACGTAGACGCGATTGTTCGAGTGCTCTTTGTTGAGCACCGCGATGGTCGAGGCAAGATCGAGCTTGCGGCCGAACGCCGGGTTGCCGTGGCCGATACGGTCAAGAGTGTCACCATCGCTCACCAGGATGCGCAGCGTTCCCTTGCTTGCAGAGGTGGGAATCTTCACCGGAATCTGCTGCACGATGCGCTCGCCGCGATACGGAGCGAGCACGGTCTCAAGCGTAACCTCGTCGCCAGGACGAGCTTCGGTAACGTCCGTGCGTGCGCTCTCCAGCCGCGCCCAGCGGCGTTCGCGGACCAGGTCGAAGTCCAGGTTCACGCCCGCAATCGCCGGAGCGTTATAGGGATTGTCGTAGATGCGCCCGAAACGTTCACCCAGCGACATTGCCGCTTGCATCGCCGCCGGTTGCGCGCTCTCGCCCGGAGCGAACATGTTCTTCATCGTCACATCGGGAAAACCCTTTACCCCGATGCTTCCCGCCAGCCGGTAAGTGATCTCTTCGCCGAACTCATTTACCCCATGCAGCGCGTTGAACACCGTCACCATCAGCGCCACCGGCGTGAGCCGCGGGTTATTCAGCACTTCGTAATGGAACTGTTTCACGCCAGTGCTGCTGTGAATGCTCAACGTAACCGGAATCATTTCCGGCTGCCGGTTGAAGACGCCCATGATGCCGGTATGGCGGTCCTGTACGAAGGTTCCCACAGGCTCAGTCGTGTTGACGATTTTGAAAGCGTTCAGCGGCGAAGGCAGCGTGGCCAGAATCTCGGCCTTGTTCATGGGCAGATCGACGGAGCCAAACTGTAGCAACGGATGTCCGCAAGCGAGCAGCCGTTGTGGGTCAACATAAGTGACCGTGCAGGTCGCTTCAATGTCCATGTCACCACGCACCAAAATCGCGCTGACGGCCGAGCCGCCGACGAGTGGTTCGGGCTGCTTATCGTTGCTGACTGATCCCGCACCCATCACCGGAACGATTCCGGCTGCGCCCAACTGTCCCGCGAAAAGTTGAATCGCCTGCTCGGAGAATCCGTTGAACACGAGCGGGGTCTCAATCGGCTTCAGGTAATTCGAAAAATCTTTTGCCGCAGAATCTTTCTCTGAAGCTGGCCACCCAGAAGTTTCTCCTGGCGATGCGCTCTTGCCCGCGACCATGTTCAGAGCGGGCTTAACAGCCGAGGTCTCCTCAGCCGGCGAACGATCCAGCGCATTGATTTCCAGCATATCGGCGATCGGCGTAACCCCGGCAATCGGCTCTTTGGAAAATTCTCCGATGCGGAACGAAAGCGCTCCCGCAAGTTTTCCATCCAGATAAACCGGGCTCCCGCTCATGCCCGCCACCACGCCCGTATACTCCACCTTCTGCCCGTGCAGCCTCACCAGAATGATGTTGCCCTTCGGCCCATTCACATTGTGCAGCACGCCGAGCACTTCCACTTCCATGGCTTCCGGCTTCACGCCCTCAAACACGGTGTAGGCCACGCCGCGCATGCCAGTGTGAATGTCGCTCACCGGGATGATTGGAGGGTCTTGCGTTGCGGCCTGAGCTGAAGCAGAGGTTTGCACAGATGCAAGGCAGGGGAAAGACAGGGAAGCAAGAAGAAAGAAGATCTCAATAACTGATTTTTTCATGAACTACGCCTAACAGGGCCGCTTGCGCCCCGCAATGTGATTAGACTCCGCTAGATTGTAGTTGTTGCCAGGAGGGGAGAAACCGGGAGCCGGGCAAAACATCCCAATCGCGTATCCCTGCGTCTATACTAGCACAGGGAATTTCTCTCCCATAGAGCCTTTACGCCCGGAGTTTTCCTATGTTTAGAGGGTGGTTGGTCATAAATCGATGCCTTTGGCAACAGAATCCTACGCAGGTGATGTTGGCGGTGGCAGTTGCCCTAATATTGCTTTCCGCTGTCTTCCCTACGCCCGCTCTTGCTCAGTCGCAAACGGACCAGTCTCAAACTCAGCCGCAAAATGGTGACAGCGGCAAGCCCAAGCAGGAGGTTCCGCCCGACGCTGGCGGACCCAGCGGCAGCATTGGACCCTACACCATTCCGAAGAAGAATCCCGACGAAGCGCCGCCCCCGCCGCCTCCACCCACAGCTAAGCCTGTCGAGGGAATGCCCGATTACTCGATCAAGCTCAACGTGCCGCTGGTGAACGTCGATGTCCTAGTGACCACCAAGAACGGCCAGTTCGTTCCCGGCCTGAAAAAAGATAACTTCCGTCTGTTTGAAGACGGTGAGCCCCAGCAAATCACAAACTTCAATGTCTCGCAGGCTCCAATTACTGCTGTGCTTCTGATTGAATTCGCATCCACAAACTACGTGTTCATGGTGCAGGCTCTGCAAGCTTCCTATGCTTTTGCCAACACGCTTCGCAAGGATGACTGGGTTGCCGTCACCTATTACGACATGCAGCCTCACATCCTTGTCGATTTCACCCAGGACAAGAAAGCTGTCTACGGAGCGCTGAACCAGCTCCGCATCCCCGGTTTCTCCGAGACCAATATGTTCGACGCCCTCTATGACACGCTCGATCGCATGGATCGGGTGGAGGGCAAGAAATATGTCATTCTGGTCACTACCGGAATCGATAGCTTCAGCAAGCTCACGCTCGACAAGATCCTGAAGAAGGTGAAGGACACGAAAGACATCACCATCTTCCCCATCAGCGTCGGATTCATCTTGCGCGAATATTGCGAAGTACATCCCGGTCAATGCCGCAACGCTCACGGCATGGGCATTCCCGTCAGCAACATGGATTATCTGCAAGGCGATAACGAAATGCGCACTTTCGCCTCGATGACCGGTGGCCGCGCGTATTTCCCGCGCTTCGAGGGCGAGTTGCCTGAGTTATTCGGTGACATCTCCAGCGACATACGTAATCAATATTCGCTCTCGTATCACCCCACGAATACGAAGCTCGACGGCACCTACCGAAAACTAAAGGTGCAAGTCGTAGCGCCCGACGGCGGCCCGATCAAAGTGAAAGACCAGAAAGGCAAAGATCAGAAAATCGAAGTCGTCTCCCGCGATGGCTACACCGCCAAACACACGGTGGACTGAGAAGTGGGAACGAGAGTTCGCCGACGGATGAACTCCCGTGGAAGCGCGGACCATCGGGGCCGCGTAAGCCGTCCGAAACTAGCCCAGCGCTTCAGATTTGGTCGATGTTGGAGAGTAAAGTCTCTCCACGCAAAAACGAACGGCGAAAAATTTGTGAATAGTCTGTCAAACTATCCGCACCAAGACATTTCCCATCTGCAACTGTAGTAATCTATCCGGCTGACTGTGGGCGCGAATTCTTCGTCGTTCCAATTCGTTAAAACCAACTGGGGGTGCTTTTTGCCAAGGAAAATTCTTCTGCTTGCCGCACTTGTTCTCGCTACCGCTTCTGTCTCGCTCTCACAAACGCTGAAACAGCTTAAACATCAGCCACCGGATGGCGCCATCCTAACCTTTCAAATGACCGACGGTACGGTCATCGCTCAAGGGGGCAACGACTCCGACTGGTGGAAGCTCACTCCCGACATTACCGGAAGCTATGTCAATGGAACATGGAAGCAACTAGCAAGCCTGCCCACCGGATACGTTCCCGATGCTTTCGCCTCTGCAGTGCTGGCCGATGGACGTCTCGTAATCGTGGGTGGTGAATATAACAGTGGCAACTTCGCCCTCACCAACCAGGGTGCAATTTACGATCCTTCCACCAACGTCTGGACATCGGTGACGCCTCCGAAATCCTGGGGCTACATTGGAGATTCGCCCGCCGTGGTTCTGCCCAGTGGCAAGTTTCTTGTCGGCAACAAACTTACGAAATCGATGGCGGCCCTCGATCCCAAGACCCTCACGTGGAAGTCAGTTAGTTCCGCCGGCAAAGCTGATTTCGACGCGGAAGAAGGCTGGACCCTCCTGCCGAACGGAACCATCCTCACCGCAGACGTGAAGGACGCTCCGAACTCAGAAATCTACACCCCATCTGCCGGCGCGTGGGCATCGGCAGGCAGCACGATCGTCGATCTGCATTCGCCGTCCCCCTTCGGCTGCATCAACTACGGCCCGAATGGTTCGCTGTGCTACTACCCGCCTGGAGAAATCGGACCCGCGATCTTGCGTCCCGACGGCACGGTTTTTGCTACCGGCTCTTATTCCAATGACGGTAGCGGCCCTGGCCATACCGCAATCTATTCCCCGACCGCAGGTTGGTCCGTTGGCCCCAATTTTCCGAACGGCGACAATGCTGGCGATTCCTTTGCCGTTCTGCTCACCAATGGCAACGTTCTCGTTGAAGGCGACACCGGAACTTCGTACGTATTCGACGGCACAACTCTGACGCCCGGCGTTGCGATCCCCGGCTGCTTGATGGTCCTGCCGACCGGCCAAGTATTGGTCGGCGGTTCGGAGGTCTACACCTCTTCCGGCACCTATCAACCCGGCTGGGCTCCGGCGATTCACAGCGTTCCAACCACCGTGGTCCGCGGCTCCACTTACAAAATTACTGGAACTCAATTCAACGGTTTATCGCAAGCCGCGGCCTTCGGCGACGAGTATCAGACCGCTACCAACTATCCACTGGTACGGATCACCAACAACAGCACCGGCCATGTGTTCTACGCCAAAACGCACGATCACAGCACCATGGGCGTAGCCACTGGAACCAAAGCCGTCTTCACGAACTTCGATGTTCCCGCCGGAATGGAAACAGGAGCAAGCTCGCTCGTAGTAGTAGCCAACGGAATTCCGTCGTTATCCGTGAGTATCACGGTGAACTAGCAGGGATCGATTGAATCTGCCCCCGGAGACGGGGGCTTTTGTTTTTCGTGACGAGGAGGAGCCCCTTTGCAAATCACAAAGAAAAGAACGGAATTGACTACTGGAATCAGATCGCGCGAGCCTTCAGTGAGAACTGAGCTCAATGAAACAAAGCATCCAGCAAAAACACCACGCCCGCTCCAACAAAAACCAGCAGAGCCATCTTAGCTCCCGGCTCCTTATTCACTTCCGGTACCAGATCCGAAGCGGCCACGTAAATTGTGACTCCGGCCGCTAACGGCAACCCCGCATCCACGTGTTGCCGGAACAGCGCCATGGTCAGAACGCCCGCCAGTGTTGCCCCTCCCAAAATCACCGAAGCTCCCCAAGCCGTGCCCCGGCTGCGTCCGCTGGCCAGCATGACCGAACTCACTGTAAATCCTTCGGGAATTTTGTGCAGGAAAATGGCGAAGAAAATGATCCATCCCAAAACATTCGAAACCAGAAATCCTGACGCGATCGCGATGCCGTCAAAAAATGTATGAATGATCAATCCCAACAGCACCGAGTATCCCTTATGCGAATGCATGAACTCATCTTGGTGTGTCTCTTCGCCAAAATGAAAGTGCGGCGTGACCGTGTGCTCGAAGAAATGGATGATGAGGTAACCGAGCAGAATCAAGAAAGCCGCACTCTTGCCCCGCAGTTCTAAACTTTCCGGAACCATCTCGACCAATGCAGTGGCCAGCATGAAGCCCGCGCCCAGCGCGACGAAGTAGCGAAGATAGCGCCGCTCCCAGTGCCGCTGAACGATAATCGCGCCGCCGAAGACGTTAGCGGCAGCTGCGGTAAGGCCAAGCAGAATGCTGGTGGCAATTGGATGCATGAAGTACGACAGTACCCAGTACCCAGTACTCAGTCAACTCCCCATCATGCGGCCGTTGTGCGTTCCTTCAGAGAGTTCAGCAGCCCGCTTAGGATTCGGCCTACTTCGTGGGTGCGTCTTAGGAGTTCCGCGATTTGCAATTCAGTCAGATAATTTCTTCGCTGCAGCAATTAGTATCTGAGTTTTCGAGTTCGGCTAGAGACCCACCCGAGTGTCGAAGGAAATGCCGAAACTCACGGCGACTGAAGTGTGCCTGCCCCTCGGCGATGTTGCTGGGGATTGACACGGCCGCCCTGCGCATCTGATCGACCAAACTATAGATTTCTCGTTTTGGAAAGTTCTCGGTTGCGTCGTAGAGCGCGGCGACCAAATCCATTGCCTTCTGCCATGCGATCAAGTCTTTGTAATGCTGCGCCATTGGCCTTCAGCTTACGGGTGAATGGAAGAAACTCGGCGTCAAAAACTCTGATTTCGGTTCTTCAAGTTCCAACTCGGGACAGACGGGTTTCACTCGGTACTGGGTACTAGGTACTAGGTACTAGGTACTCATCCGCTGTGCCGAATATGCATAACATCCCCGTCCTGCACGATGTAATCTTTTCCCTCTAGCCGCAGAGTTCCCTTCGCTCGGGCATTCGCCTCGGAACCGGCTTCCAACAACTGATCCCACCGAATGGTCTCCGCCCGGATGAAATGTTTTTCCAAGTCAGAATGGATGGCCCCTGCCGCTTCCTGCGCTCGCGAATGGGCCGGAACCTGCCAGGCGCGGCATTCATCTTCGCCGGCAGTGAAGAATGAGATCAGGCCAAGCAGTTTGTAGGTAGTGCGAATCAGCCGAACCAAGCCGCTCTCCGTGAGTCCGTAGCTCGAAAGAAACTCGGCCGCGTCGGCGTCGCTCATCTCGGCGAGTTCGGCTTCGACTTTTCCACAGATGGCCGTGGCCGCGGCATTCTGCCGCGCCGCAATTTCAGTCAGCTTATATTTGCTCACCGCTTCGTCGAGTTCCTTGCCCAGTTCCGTCGACTCGCCGATATTGAGCACGTAAAAAATCGGTTTCTCGCTTAGGAACATGAAACCCTTGATTCGTTTCTTGTCTTCCGCTGTCATCTCCATTTCGCGCAATGGCTTGTCGGATTCCACCTGCAGCCTTGCGCGTTTCAGCAACTCGAATTCTTTTTCGAGCTCCGGAGTTTTCATCTTCTTCAGATCTTTTTCCAACCGCTCCAGCCGTTTTTCGATCTGCCCGAGATCGCTGACCAGCAGATCGAATTCCACGTTCTTGATGTCTTTTAGCGGATCGATCTCCCCGGCGTGCGGCACCGACGGATCTTCAAACACCCGCACCACATGCGCGAGCGCGTCCACATTGCGCAGATGTGCCGCGTAAGCGCTGTCCTTCAACGCTTCCTGCCCAATCGCACCGACATCGACGTACTCCACCGAAGTGTGCGTCAGCTTCTTTGGGTTGTAAAGCGCGGCCAGCCGATCCAAACGGTCATCCGGAACTTTGGCTACGCCAATGTGCGCCTCGCGCGGATTCGCGCGAGCTGAATCCGAAAGATGCGCCTTGGTCAGTATGCGAAACAACGACGTCTTGCCTACCTGAGGCAGGCCAATGATTCCTGTTTTCATGTTTTCCCTACTCTGTCATTCTGAGCGAAGCGAAGAAGCCCGTGAGCGCTGGCGCCGCCAACGGCTTCAAGAGGAGTTCCCACCACCGCTCCCAACCGCGTGCCTCGGGAGCGTACTGCTGCGTCAACGATGCTCGGACAACCTTCAAGAATAAATGATGACGTGGATATTGCCCAACTGGCTTGCGGACAGGGTTTGGTTCTTAGACTGCGAACTAGAAGTTTCTCGCGGTCAGATACACGACTATCAGCCCCAATAGCAGCACCGCACCTTCCACCCGCGTCGACCACACATGCAGCCCATCGAACTGAACTCGCTCAGGATTATCCACGGGCACGGATCGTACCTCACCCAACGACGCCCGCAATGCGTCCATTCGCGGCATAATCCCAAATTGCGAGATCAACGTCAGCGCCAGCATCAGGCATAACAACACATGCCGCACCGCGAATACATGCGCCGTCCCATCGGTAAAACGGCTGTGGAGCAGGGAACTGACCAGGAAGACGGTGCCGGAGATCAAACCAATCCAATGCAACTTACCCAAAGAGCGGCCCACCATATTGCCTGCAAGATGACTCGTAGGGAGAACAGAAAAAGCCGTAGGCGCAACCACGAAAGCGAAAAAGATCAGCCCGCCAATCCAACAGACGAGTGAAAGCAACATTAGAAAGCGCAGGAATGACATAGCGGAGAATTATATCTCGCGATGAGTGCTGAGTACCCAGTACCTAGTCCCGAGTTCACCGCTTGGAAACTGGGTACTCGGTACTAGGTACTCGTTCCTACACCGGCACGGCCACATTCTCCACAATCTCGCGCAGCACTTGATCCGCCTGCTCGGATTTTTTCAGGGTCGAGGCGTACCCGCCGTTTACCACCACGCGATGAGCAAACACCGGCACAGCCAGGGGTTTAAAGTCTTCCGGAGTGCAGAACCCGCGCCCATCGAGGAACGCCATCGCTTGCGCCGCGCGATAGAGCGCCTGCGCGCCGCGCGGTGAAACTCCCAGCGACAAGTATTCCGACTCCCGCGTTCGCCGCACAATCTCCAGCGCGTAAGTCACCAGCGACTCATCCACCCGAATGTGCTTCACGGCCTCTTGCATTTCAAGCACGTCGGCTCCAGTAAGAACCGGCCGCAGATCTTGCAATACTCCCGTGCCCGCCTCCGACCGCAAAATCTCGCGCTCGGCCGCCGCCTCCGGATATCCCATCCTCACCCGCATCAAAAATCGATCCAACTGCGACTCCGGAAGAGGATAGGTCCCGTGATGCTCTACCGGATTCTGCGTAGCGATCACCAGAAACGGCTGCGGCAACTCATACGAATGAGCGTCCACCGTGACCTGCCCCTCGTTCATCGCCTCCAGCAATGCAGATTGTGTCTTGGGCGTCGTCCGATTGATCTCGTCGGCCAGCAGCACATTGGTGAAAACCGGACCACGTTTAAACTCAAATTCCTGATCCAGAGACGAGTAGACCGAAATCCCCAGCACGTCGGAAGGCAGCATGTCGCTGGTGAACTGCACGCGTTGAAAGGTGCAATCGATGGCGCGCGCCAGAGCCTGTCCCAGCGTGGTTTTTCCCACGCCCGGCACGCCCTCGATCAGCAAGTGTCCGCGCGCAAAAATGCTGACCAGAGCCAGCCGCACAACATCGTCCTTGCCGCGAATTACGCGGCGAAGCGCCTTTTCGAGCTCCACAGCTTTGTGGGATACGGCGATCGCGCTCTCAGGAGACATTGGCAGGATTCTACTATCTAGCGTAGCGCCGGCGGAGTTACCGATGTCACAGAACTTCAGCTTCTAGCTAAACTGAGCGGCCACCGGGTATCTAAGATGGATCGACAGCTCACCCGGCATTCTGTCTTCCCGAGCGAAACGAGGGACCCTGGTTCCTTCGGTACAACCACAACTTTGAGAACGCAGACGCAAATATTTCTTGCGTGGGCTTTAAGCGAGAAGCTAGCAGCTAGAAGCGTTCTTACTGCATAAACTCCGCTGGCCGGCCCGTCAATCGCTCGATCCGCTTTGCAACCGGAGGATGCGTCGAAAACAGATTGCCAAAATTCATACCAAGCAGCGGCTGGATAATAAACAGATGCGCCGTCGAAGGCGTCGCTGCCATGGGCATCTTGCGCGAATAAGCGTCCAGTTTCTGCAGCGCGCTCGCCAGCGCATAAGGATTCCCCGTAAAATGCGCTCCCGTGGCGTCCGCCTGATACTCGCGCGAGCGCGACACAGCCAGCTGAATCAAGCTCGCCGCAATCGGAGCCACAATCAGCATAAACAGCGCCGAAAGCCCGCCTCCGCGCCGCTCGTCGCGTCCACCTCCGCCCATCCCGCCAAAAATCATGGCAAAGCGCCCCATGCTGGCCAGCATGGTGATCGCGCCGGCAATTGTCGCCGCCACCGAGCTGATTAGAATGTCGCGATTGTTCACGTGCCCGAGTTCATGCGCCAGCACGCCTTCCAGTTCTTCGTCCGTCAACAGCCCCAGGATCCCATGCGTCACGGCGACCGACGCGTGATTCGGGTTTCTCCCCGTGGCAAAGGCATTCGGCGACTCCGTCGGGATCACATAAATCTTCGGCATCGGGATGCCCATCTTCGGTGCCAGCCGCTCCACGGCGGCATAGGCCCGCGGTAGCTGTTCCCGCGTCACCGGCTGCGCGCGATACATGGCCAGCGCAATCTTGTCGGAGTAGAAATAGGAGACGAAATTCATCACGGCAGCAAAGATCAGCGCCAGAATCATTCCGTTCTCACCACCGAAATAGCGGCCAAAGAACATCAACAACAGCGTTAACGCAGTCAGCAAAAACGCCGTCTTAAATGTGTTTCCCATAATGTTCTCAATCTCGACCTAATCAGCCTTATTAGATGTTACGCCCCCTAAGGGGATGCATGTAGGCGGAATCAGCGAGAGAGCCGTTGCTTACGGCCTTTGACTGGGAGTGAAGCAATTTTCGCGATACCATTCTCGTGATGGATTCCTCTCCCTACAAACCGATCTATGCCTTCGCTGACAGCCGGCTTCTTTTCTGGCGCAGGCCGGACGGTTCGCTATTTCTCGACGACGTAGTTAAGAGTTCAGGCGGAAAACCTCGATCGGCGGCATATATCGGTGCATCGAACGGCGACGATTTGCGTCCGTATCACGACATTTTCGAGCCGGCTATGCAACAAATCGGCGTGGCCGAGTGCCGGATGATCCTTGCGCGCCCTTTGCCGGAAGATGGAGCATTTCTTGAGCGCGCCGACATTATCCTGCTGGCTGGAGGCAGTGTCGAAGTTGGCTGGCGGGCTTTTGAAAGCAATGGCGTCAAGGAGCTGATTCAGCGGCGCCGGCTCGAAGGCGCGCTGCTGATGGGAGTTTCGGCGGGTGCGGTACAACTCGGGCGCGGTGGTCTAACCGACGACGAATCGAAAATCATGCCCACGTTCGGATTTCTACCGTTTTATGTTGGGGCTCACGAGGAGCGCGACGATTGGCGCTCGCTCAGAAAGCTTGTCACCCTGGTCCCCGACAATTTGCGGGCTATCGGGATTCTATTCGGCGGCGGCATCGTTTACCACGAAGGCGAATTGACCCCGGTCCACAAACCGCTCTTCGAACTTTGCGTGGAGGATGGCAAAGCCTCGGAAAGCTCGATTTTTCCTTATGACCCCTAACGCCGCGGCGCGCTCACGCGCTGACCGAAACGCCACTGGAGTCGCCAGCATCCAGTTGGAACTGTGGCCTTCGGACTGTGATAGAACTATGCTGCCCACACAGTCTGCCGAAGAGGAGGTCCCAATCTCCCATGCCATCTGACTGCAATAACTCCGTCAACACGAAACCGCCGTTGCTCGAGCCGTATCGCACGGGAAGCTATTTGATCTACGACTATGTGACCAGTGACAAAGTGCCCCTGCAGCCGCTGGATTGCCCGGAAATAACGCCGACGCATTTTCGGGAGGGGTCGGGCATTGAGCTGCGAGCCTCGGGCAGCCGTCAGCTTGACTTTGAGCTCTATAAGGAGAAGCTAAACTTGGTTGCCACCAAGGTGGAAGAGGGTGGAACGCTGTATGTGGTCGACTTGCGCCAAGAGTCGCATGTGTTCTTCAACCACCGCGCCGTGTCATGGTACGCCGACATGGATTGGGCTAACGTTGGGCGGTCTGAGAAATGGATTCGCCGGGATGAAGC
>JBAPOI010000879.1:0-7315 GCA_049279555.1 Candidatus Sulfotelmatobacter sp. | reverse complement strand
CCGGCTGTTCCGTGGCGTACACAGGGAGAGACAGCGCGACGATCATCGCAGCTACGATCATCGCCCAGCAATCAATCTGGGCTCGAGATGCGAGCGGGTGTAGCTTCACTCCAACCCCCGGAGGAACAAGTAGTCCGTCACTCTACAGCAAATGTCGCTGAAGGATCAACGGTCTGCTTGGAGATGTTGTCGTTCACTTTGATGTTGATCTTATACACGCCCGGCTGCAGGTTCGCGGAAGCGATCGACTTCTGCAGTGTCACCTGTTCGCCGATGTTGCCCATCTTTTCCGTGGATTCAACCTGCTGCACCACCGATTTATTGGTAGCAATGTTGACAATGTCATATTCAAACGTTGCCGAAGGTTTGTGCGTCTTATCATCTACGCCCAAGTTATAGACCTGCATCCAGAAGTTTACCTTCTGGTCTCTGTTCCGCTTAAACAGAGCCGGCTTGCCATCCGCCGGAGCCACGCGCGGTCGCACTTTATTCAGACCAATCACGAAATTCCCGGTGCTCACGTCCTTCGTTGCCACCGCTTCCATCTGGTCGGCAATGATCAGGGATGAGGTCGCGAGCTTATCGTCCGAATACTCCGGAACCACCACGCCTCGGCTCCACAAGCCTTTGCGATCGCCGTTGACATCTTTTACGGCGATTTCGACTTTGTAACGGCCCGGTCGCAGCGGCAGCGCCTTCCAATACACGGACGAATTTTCAGCGGTGCGGGGCAGCAATTCCGCGGGTACGTCAACCTGCGCAGTGTCTTCGAAAGTCTGAACCACGCGGCCGGTTAACGTGGTCACCCGGCCAAATATATTGATCGTGCCGCGCTGCACTCCGTCCTTGTTGTTAAAGGTGATGTCGCGATATTTCACCTGGATGGTGATCGGCACCAGCACCGTGTCGCCGGTGACCTTCACAAAATCTGAGCGAACATCGAAGGGCATCAAGTTGGTAATGATCTTGGTATTAACGATTTCTTCCAGATCCTTGAATTTCACAGGAGGTGGCGCCTGCAGCTTGGCGTACTGCTCGAGGCGATCAAACTCCTTGGTGGAGAGATCCTGGCTGTTCGGGCCGGTTCCCAGTCTTTCCAGGCCACCGCCGCTGAAGCGGCTCGCTTTGCTGGCCATCCCCATGCTCTCGTATAGCGTCAAGCCTGCGTTAGGGGTATAGAGCAGCGCGTCTTTCTCGGAACGGTCGATCGTCATGTGATAGTCGCCGCACATGCAAGTGTCGACGAATTCAATGATCACTTCCTGGCCGATGCCTTCGATGTAGCGGTAACGCCAGTCTTCGAACGGGAAAGTCGAAGTCTCACCACCGCCTTCATTAATCGGACGCTCATAGGTCCCGCCCGAGGGATGCGACTCGTTCTCATCGGGCGCACCGTACATGATGTAAATCCGGCCGCGGTCGGTCTTCCAGCCAGGGATTCCCGCAGCGTAGTGTTCGTTCGCGTAAGCGATGCGCCGGTAATGTTCTTCCTTGTATTCGTTCTCTTCGGTATCAGGAGTGGGATCGCGGCGCTGCCAGAAAGCTTCGATAAAGTTGTCGCGCTCTTCGTCGTTCGAGAGTTGCTTGAAGGCCGCTCGTTCCTCGTCAGTAATGATCCACACAACGTCCTCATTGAGCCACTTCTTGTAGACCTTGCTCAACTCGACATTGAGGTTTCTCTTCTGCTGTTTCTTCTGTTTTTCCGAAGGGGGGCGCTTCAGCGGATCCGCTTCCTCGGATCCCTGCCCCTGAGTCACGGTTGCGCCGGAATTTGAATCGCTCGAAGCGGGCTGTTTGGCGCTTTGGGCTCCGGCCAAGCCAGCGGTTCCCGCGACCAATGCGAGCGACAGAAGATAAAGTGAACTAACCCGGACCATGAAAGACTCCCGTCAACGACTTGCGCCCTACCATTTTAGGCTGTCAATAGGACGAAAGCAAGGTTAAGTCACATTAAAAGAGTAGATTAAAGATCTCACCCGAGACACTTATTAGAAGGGGCCGCACAGGTTTCGAGTTGCCCGGCCTGCAGTCAATTATCTTGTGAGTCGGCTAGATGGGCCGGGTCGCGTTACTGGAGACCGTTACAGGCTGCTATAATTTGCACGCCGGGGGCGCGGTCCTTTCTGGATTCCCAGGGTCTTGGCTTTTCCATTCCACATTGGAACTTTTCGAGCAGCAGGCTCGTATCCCAGAATGTATCCGTCACCCCACGGAAGGCTAGATCTCTAGCGTAGAGCCTGCGATCTGGTCCACTGCGGAATGAATCAACAAATCGGACGGTGGCGTGAACGATGAAAGCCTGGAAAAAAATCGCGATTGGCGTCGGCGCGGTGGTGGTGTTTGCCATCCTCGTCGGTCTCACGGTCTACCAGAGCGGCAAGAATGTAGTCACAGTTCAGACCGGAAAAGTGCAGCGCGAGGACCTGTCTTCGGTGGTGAGTGCGTCGGGCGAGATCAAGCCAAAGACCTACGTCAACATCGGCGCGAATGCCTACGGCAAGATCACTCACTTGTACGTTAAGGAAGGGGATCACGTAAAGAAGGGTCAATTGCTGGCGCAACTGGAAAACGTGCAGTCCACGGCCGATGTGAGCGCCAATCAGGCTTCGGTGCAAGCCGCCGAAACCGACGCCATCGCCGCCGATGCCGCGCTGAAGACTTCGGACGCCGACCTGCTAAGGGCGCAGGCTGACTACGAGCGAAACAAACTCGATTGGGATCGCGCGCAAAATCTGTACAAGGATGGGTTGATCGCGAAATCAGATTTCGACAGCCGCAGGAACGCATGGGCTACGGCAGACGCTGGTTTGACGCAAGCCAAGGCGCGGGTTGCCCAGGCAAAAGCGCAAAAAGATTCGGCGGACAAGCACGTGGCCCAAGCGAGTGCAAACCTCACCCGGGTCGCAGACGTCCTGCAGAAAACCACTTATGCAGCGCCTTACGATGGCGTAGTTACAAACTTGCCGGTGCGCGAGGGTGAGTCTGTGGTCATAGGAATTCAAAATGCACTCGGCAGCACTTTGCTTACGCTGGCCGACATGTCAGTGATTACGGCAGAGGTAAAAGTGGATGAGACCGACATTGTGAACGTGCACCTCGGCCAGTCCGCCGAAGTGATGATCGATGCGATTCCCAAGAAAATCTTCCACGGAACGGTCTCGGAAATCGGAGACAATGCCATCGTGCGCTCTACCGGCGTGGCCACTTCGCAACAAGCCACGGCCAGCGAAGAAGCCAAAGACTTCAAAGTCGTCGTTACCGTGAACGATCCGCCCCAGGATCTTCGTCCCGGACTCTCCACCACCGCCAAGATCACCACGGCGGCGCGCAACAGCGTGCTCTCTATCCCAATTCAGGCGCTCTCGATTCGCAGCAAGGCGCAATTGGAGATGGAAAAGTCGGCTCCTGGTTCTGTGCATGCAGCCGCTCCTGCATCCAAGGAAACGGCGTCCAAAGACAAAGATAAAGACTCCCAGCAAGATGTGCAGGGCGTTTTTGTCATCCGAAATAAGAAGGCTGAGTTCGTCCCCGTCACCACAGGTATCACCGGCACCAGCGACATTGAAGTGGTGAGTGGATTGAAGGAGGGGGACGAAATCATCACCGGAAGTTACAAGATTTTGCGCACGATTCGTTCCGGCAGCAGCGTGAAGATCGACAACTCTGTTCCCAAGAAGGAAGAAGAAACATAACCTTCGACGCCTTCAAGCGTCCAAGGGGAAGTTAGGTCGCAGGTCTTAGGTCACAGGTCTTGAGTTCTAGCTTTGAAGCAGGCACTTTGATCGGTTCTCACAGCGATCTGAGACCTAGCACCTGAGACCTAAGACCTGAAAAAAGACGGAGCCCACGGAGTCGAATTCAACCTCGGAGAACCTAGTGGCACCGGAGCAGGAGAAAAACATGGCTACCGCCGAACTAATCAACATGCCTATGAACGCAGTCGCAGCTTCACCGCAATCCTGCATGATCGCCGCCATCGATCTGTGGAAGACCTACGACATGGGCTCGGAGCAGCAGGTGCATGCCCTGCGCGGCGTCAACCTGCGAATTGAGCGCGGAGAGTATGTCGCCATCATGGGACCCTCCGGTTCGGGAAAATCCACGCTGATGAATCTTATCGGTTGCCTGGACACACCCACCAAAGGTGAATACTGGCTCAACAGCCAACTGGTGAGCGAACTCGATGACGATGAACTGGCGCGCATCCGCAACAAGGAAATCGGCTTCGTCTTCCAGACTTTTAATCTGCTGGCGCGCGCCACGGCTCTGCACAACGTGGAACTGCCTCTGATTTACGCCGGCGTTCCCACCGCCGAGCGCACCGAACGCGCCAAGGCCGCGCTGACAGCCGTAGGCATGGAATCGCGCATGACCCACAAGCCCAATGAACTCTCCGGAGGTCAGCGGCAACGTGTGGCCGTGGCCCGTGCTTTAGTGAACCGGCCGTCCATCATTCTTGCGGACGAGCCTACTGGCAACCTCGATTCGGCAACCGGAAACGAGATCATGGCCTTGTTCGACCGTCTGCACTCTGAGGGAAACACAATCGTCCTCGTGACCCACGAACATGACATTGCCGAATATGCGCACCGCATCGTGAATATCAAGGATGGCGTGGTTGAGCGCGACGAAAAGAAGAAGTAGGTCATCGTCGCAATCGTTGATTTGATCCACAATCCGGCGAGGCAAGCAGCGCCGCTATTGCCAAAAGCTAACTTCCCCAACTGACTGATGCCTTGGTCCCGCCAGCAACCGCCAAATCTTCCACCGCTTTCGCTGCCGCTACGGTCACCTGGTCCCGCCCAGCGCGCTTGGCCTGGTAGAGGGCGGCGTCGGCAGCGGCCATCAGTTCTTTGGGCGACATACCGTGCTCGGGAAAGACCGCGATGCCAACGGAGATCGTGACCATTCCCATGGCCTTGCCCTGATGAAGGATCGTCAATTCCTTCATTTTCAGTCGTAGTCGCTCGGCTCGCGCACAAGAGGATTTCAAGTCTGCCGTCGGCATCATGACGACAAATTCTTCCCCCCCAAAGCGGCAGACAAAGTCCTCGGCACGAACGCCTTTCGTCAAAGAAAGTCCAGTCTCGCGTAACACCGCATCTCCCGCGTCGTGCCCGTAGGAATCGTTGAAGCTCTTAAAGTGATCAAGATCGATCATGAGTATTCCTAGCGACTGTTGGGCTCTGGCCGCGCGGCGGACCTCGCGCTCCAAGGTTTCTTCGAGGTAGCGCCGGTTATAAAGACCTGTCAGTACGTCGCGCACGGACTGGGTACGCAGCGCTTCCCGCAGTCGTATGTTTGCCAGTGACAATCCGACCTGCCCGGCAAAAGTTGTCTTGAACGACAATTCCGCACCCTCAAGCTGCGGCCCCTCTTCGATGGCCTGGAAGTGCATGATGCCAAGGGTTTCGCCCTGCGCCAGGATGGGGATGCACAGATACGACACGTCTACGCCCGCTGCATGGGCACAGGGCGCGGTCGAATCGCCTGCCGGCACCTGATGCGGATGCCCTGTCCGCAGGGCCCAGCAAGCGCTAGTCTCGAATTCAAGCGCCCCAACCCGGCAGTCCGCCCACGAACCGATCACGTCAGTCAGGTTGCGCGAAGGATTCAGCAGCGCTATCGCTCCGCGGGAGGCAGGAAATATCTTAGGCGCGAACCCGAGTGCGGCCGCAAACACTTCCTCCCGATTGATACAGCTCTGCAGAAGTTCTCCCAGCTTCGCCAGCAACGTCGCGCGTTCCGAGCGCTTTTGCAATTCCGTCATCATGCTCTCGGTCTGTTGATCGAGCCGCTGGCGGGCGAGATCTTTTTCCAACATCTCTTTCTGCAATCGTTCGTTTGCGTCGGCGAGTTGCAGAGTCCGCTCCAGGATCTCCTCCTGGAGAATCTGCATACCTTGTTTCTGACTTTCGATATCGGTGCAGGTTCCGAACCATTTGACGATTGCTCCCTCAGGATTTCGAATCGGATTGGCGCGGCACAGAAACCAGAGATAGGTTTCGTCCTTTCTTCGCAGTCGATATTCCAACTCGAATGCATCGCCCTCTTGAAGCGAACTCTTCCACCTCGCCATGCAGGGAGCAAGATCGTCTGGATGAACGATCGCGGTCCACCCCGTGCCTCGGCCTTGCTCGTCACTCAGACCTGTATATTCAATAAACCTGCGGTTCACGTAATCCACCATGCCGTCGCGGTCGGCAGTCCAAATAATTTCTGGAACCGCTTCCGCCATCGTTCGGAAGTACAACTCCCGATCCCGCGCGGTGCTGAGGTCGCCTTGCTGGTGACTGAGAAACCTGTCGAACACCGAGGAAGCGATCGTGACTCCCGAAACTACAAAGCTCGCTGCGACAATAGCCACGACGCCGATTGTCGAAATGCCGAGAGCACCTCTGAGATTAGGGACGGCTGCGGAGTGGTAGAAAGTCGCGGCCCACATCCCCGTATAGTGCATCAGCGGAATTGCGCTGCCCATAATCAGAGCGCTGATGATTTTTTGCCGACTTGCCCGCGCATCATCCCGCATTCGAAAGGTAAGTTGCAGTGCGACCAGAGAGATTCCGACGGCTAGCATGATCGAAAGGGCAACGATGCCGCGGTTGTAGACAATCACCGCAGGGATTCGCATGGCGGCCATACCAACATAGTGCATTGCCGAGATCCCGCTACCCATCACTGCACTCCCTGCGATTAACTGCCAGAGGCCCATCTTCGGCCGACTGACCACGAAGAGAGCAACACCGGAGGCAGAGATCGCTGCCAATAGAGAAAGTGCAACGGTCGGAACGTCGTAAGCAACTGGCATGGGCATGGTCAGGGCGAGCATGCCAACATAGTGCATGGACCAGATGCCCGCGCCCATCGCCATAGCCCCACAACTCAGCCATATCGTTCGGACCCAGCCCCTTGCCGAGGTCACACGTCCCGCAACATCAAGCGCGGCATACGAGGCGACCATCGCCAGCGCGACGGAAAGCGACACCAGCCAGTAATCATAGGCGCCGTTCATTTTCGCGATGGGATTCATCTTTGACAAAGCCTCTGCCCGTACATATCGGCAGTGATCGTCAACTTCCGTGTTAGAAAAACTTAACGACCGACGTATGGTTCCCTAGTCTTTTGTTTTCCCTAGCTGATTTTCTTCTCAGCGGGCAAGGCTAGGAAAACCAAGACAAAAAGCAATGTCATTCCGTCTCTAACGACGTGAGCCGGTGTCAAGCGATTTTCGCCGACACTTCACCGGTGGCGTCTTCGGTTTTGAAGGCGCGCCATTTCGCTCTCGTAGAACGTTTTGATGTCCAGACCAAAG
>JBAPOI010000878.1:0-13376 GCA_049279555.1 Candidatus Sulfotelmatobacter sp. | reverse complement strand
CGGCGAAAATCTTTCTCGGATGTCGCGCCTTCGCCGATTTCTTTTTGAACCACGCCCGCGAACTTGCTGAGAATATCGCTATCCACGTCGCAGATATGTGAGATGCGGGCAGCCCTCTTGTTAGCCTTGAGCGAAGCGAGATGAGCATAGCCGCGGCCGTTCAGTCCGATCACTGCAAAGTTGAGTCGGTCATTAGAGCCGGCGATTCGGGCATAGCTTTTTGCGGTCGTCCCTAAAGCAATCCCCGCCGCGCCCACTGCCAGTGCATCGAGAAACTCGCGTCGTGTAACCATTGCTTCTCCTTTACGTGCCCGCCGTTCATCGCCACCAAGTAGCTAACTGACAAAATATCTTGCGATCAGCAGGAGATACCAGCCTTCTTCAGCGTTCCCTTAAGTCCGTCCATGCTGACACGTGTTGATGCTTCAGGTGTGCCCGCTCCGCGCCAATGAGTTTCGAGGCTCAGCCCAACGCGAAAGCCATCGTGCCGCAGAGCTTGTAATTGGCCAGCCCAATCCACGATTCCGCTACCTACCGCTGCCCAATCGTATTTACCATCCGGCTTGCGGATCACATCCTTACAGTGACAATGGCCGATGCGATCTTTGGGCAACGATTGATATCCAACTGGATAAGGCGTGCTTCCTATGGCGGCCGCATTGCCCGGATCCCAGTTCAGCATGAAGTTTTTGTTTGGAATCGCCTTCAAGACCTCAGCCGCTTCCTCACCCGTTGCCGTGTTGCAGGACATTTCATTCTCGAGCAGAAGAATGATGTTGTCTTTGGCGCAGCGGTCTGCGGCCTGCTGCAGTTTTGCATTGATGGCGGCTCGGAACGGCTTCCGGTCGTCCAGGCGCCAGAAGTCGAAACATCGAATCCGATCCGTATTGAAAGTCTTAGCAAGAAAGATACATCGTTCCAGCAGCTTGTCCTGCGCGGTCGCATCGAAATCCCCGTGGAACTGGTCGCGCGCTTCGCTCTGTGACGAACGCGGAGCGCCCGGCCAATCCGTCTTGAACAGCGGACTAGCGATATCCGTGACTCGCAGTTTGTATTTTTCGAGAAGCTTCCTTGCATCGTCCACGTCTTTGGCATTGAGCTCGATTACATTCTTATTCGACATCGAGCGCAACTCAATCCAGTGCAGCCCAAAATCTCCGGAGACAATCTGGCATGCCTTTTCGAAATCCTGTGTAATCTCATCATTGATCACTGCCAGCCTGAACGGGCATTCACCTGGACTCGACGGCGACGAACTCGCTCGTGACGATGCTTCTGCTTTCTTCACCAGTCGCGGCATTGCCGCCTCGAATCCAACCAGGCCTAAGCCCAGCAGCACGCTGCGCCGCGTGTATGCCATTTCTCCACATCTCCTATTCATTGGGTGCCAACCAGTAGAGCGGTGACGATGAAACCACCTGTGCCTGTTACGCGCGCTCGTAAAAGCGGAAGAACAGCGACTGCTTCGCTACCGGCTGGGCCTTCTCAGTGAGTGCCGCCATCTGCTGCTGGCTGAGCGGCGTGAAGTCCCGTGCCAGTTTCACGTTTTCTTCCAGCTGGGCAATCGAATCGCAGCCGATGATAACCGTGCTGACCGGCAAAGAGAGCGAGTAGTACATCGCCTGTCGCATCATAAGCGTGCCAGGAGTGGGGGCGGGGACCATTCCCTCCCACATGTGTTTCTGCGCTTCCAGCGACGGCGGTGTCCAGCTGGAGAGTAGGCGTCCGCGTGCCGGGACCTTCATCCCGATGATGCCCATTTGTTTTTCCACCGCCAGCGGCAGCAATTGCTCGGAAAAGCTAAAGTGATGAGGATCGGCAGCGTTGACAGCCATCAGAATGGTATCGAACGGATAGCGATGAATCGCTTCGATGAGTGCATCAGGCCGGTAGTGTCCGGTGATGCCGAGGTAGCGTACGATCTTCTGGTCACGCGCTTCGAGCAACGCTTCCATAGCCCCGCCTTTGCCAAATATTTCATTGATATCGGTCATGGTGCCGATGTCGTGCAGTTGCAAAAGGTCAATATGATCGGTCTGCAGCAGCTTCAGCGAGGTATCGATCATGCTCATGGAACCATCGCGCGTTCGCTCTTTCGTTTTTGTCGCGAGAAAAGCTTCGCTGCGCCGGTGTTTCATGACCTTGCCGACATATTGCTCACTCCAACGTTCGGGTCCGCCGTAGATCGAGGACGTATCGATGTAATTCACACCGAGGTTGAGAGCTTTTTCGATGATGGGGACGGCGACGTCTTCGTTGTGCGAATGTTCGAGCGCAGCCTGACCGCCGAGGCTAAAAATACCAACCTTGTAGCCCGTCTTGCCGAGGTTCCGTGTGGGCATCGCATCACGATGGGGCGAATCGGCGGGAGTCGAAGCCGCTGCGGCCGCAGTGGGCAGCTTAGGAAGAGCGGTCGAGCCGATGATCGCGGCCGTCATTACTCCGCCCGACTTAAGAAATGCCCGGCGATTGTTTCTAGAAGATTTGTTTGACTGGTTTTTGCTCATGGTGACCCTCCATTCGACGGGAGTTGTAAAGTCAATGGTACCCGTTTCATACTTCCCGTCAAAATGAGCACTCATGCGCGGCCAAACCCGAGCTAGGCAGTCACTTCCATGCACTCTAGGGGAAACCCTGTAGTTCCAATTTCTGCAGCCCTCCAGTCCGCGACTCACAGCCTAGACACTACGGCAACTCGCACCTCTCGCCTGGCATCTACACCTCGACTCGTCGATGCCGATACTCGCAGAAAATTGCAGACAATTTATGAAAGCCACAAAGTCTAAAGCCTTCAGTAGGAAGTTCTCTGGCTCCAGCCTCGCTCTGGCAATTGCTTTCACGCTGGTCGGTTGTTCGAGTTCGAATAATTCGTCAACGACCCCGCCTCCTCCACCTGTGGTCAGCGTTACGTTGAACCAATCAACCGCAAGCGTCCCGGTCAGCACGAAAATGCAATTTACCGCAATCGTAACCGGCACGACGAACACTGCCGTGACTTGGTCTGTAGATAGCGTTAGCGGTGGAAATTCGACAGTGGGCACAATAAGCACAGCCGGCCTTTACATCGCACCCTCTCTGGCTGGCAGTCACACTGTTACGGCGACCAGCGTGGCGGACACGTCAAAAAGCGCTAGTGCTGCGGTCACGGTCACGGGTGTCGTCTCTGTGTCCCCAACTTCGGTTGATGTGGTCGCAACCCAGCCGCAACAATTCAGTGCGACCGTTCAAGGATTTTCCAGCTCGACAGTGACCTGGGCGGTGGATCAAATTAGTGGAGGAAACTCTACAGTCGGCACAATTAATTCTTCTGGATTGTATACATCGCCCGCGACGCCAGGAAGCCATACGATCACGGCCACCAGCAATTCAGTAACCGGCAGCGCTCAGGTGGCGGTTTTTACTCTTTCTCTTTCGCCGTTAGCGCCGGCCATTACCACCTCGTCCAATGAACAGTTCACGGCAACAACTCAGGGACTGTCGAGTCCGGTGCTCAATTGGACTGTGGATCAAATTAGCGGAGGGAATTCTGCCGTCGGAACGATCAGCGCAACCGGACTTTACACCGCACCCGCCACGGTTGGGAATCATACGATCGCAGTCAGTGTGGCAAGCACGCCAGCCACCGCGGCTACTTCTGTTGCAATTTTTGCGCTCTCGATCTCACCGACGTCGGCGACGGCTGCCCCCTCAGGAACTGAACAATTCAGCGCCACAGTTCAAGGGTTAACAAACAGCTCTCTAACCTGGTCGGTAGACGGGGTTACCGGAGGAAATTCAACGATAGGCACTGTTAGCACATCCGGGCTCTACACAGCTCCTGCTTCCTTAGGACAGCATACGATTGCCGCAAGCCCCGTGGCCGTTCCTTCAGCCAGCGCTCCAGCTACACTTACCGTCATTAATGTGAGTCCGGGGACTGTACTCACTTACCACAACGATGATTACCGCGACGGCGCGTACCTCGACGAAGTTTCTCTTACACCGTCAAATGTGAATTCCATCCAGTTCGGCAAGCTGGTGTCCTATCCCGTGGACGGTCAGATTTATGCTCAGCCGTTGTATCTTTCGCAGGTCAGCATCAACGGCGGAACCCACGATGTGCTTTACGTGACAACTCAGAATAACAGCGTCTACGCTTTCGATGCCGATGCGACCGTCACTCCGACGACGTTCTGGCACGTGAACCTGGGCGGAGCCGTTACTAAGGACGATATTTACGGGGTTAACCCGGTTGTCGGTATCCTTTCGACACCGGTGATCGATGTAACTACCAACACGATGTATGTAGTCGCTGAAGTTACGGGCACGGTAAACAACCAACCGTTTCAATTGCACGCGCTGGATGTCACCACAGGAGCCGACAAATTTGGCGGGCCGGTCACGGTGATTGGCAGCGTTGCCGGCACAGGGGCCGATAGCGTTAGCGGAAGTATAACTCTCGAAAGCGATTGCTATCAGCGCATGGGATTGGCACTTGATCCAGTTACTAACTCAATCTACATACCCTTCGGCAGTTGTAACCACGGTTGGATTTTGGCGTATGACAAAACGACTCTGAAGCAGACGGCGATTTTCAACGACACCCCAGAGGGCGATGGCGGCGGATTGTGGGCGAGCGGTGGCGCTCCTGCCATCGATGACGTGACTGGAGATATTTACTTGATAAGCGGGGTCGACGCTGGTGACAACGTCTCAAACGGGTACAACGATTCATTCCTGCGTTTGAAAGCGACTGATCTGTCGGTGCTGGACTACTTTACGCCGGACGACGCAACGATCCTCGAGCAGAACGACACTGATTTGGGCGCCGGCTCAAACATTATTGTCCCGGGCTCTGCCACAAATCCGAACATCACCATCGGAGGCGGGAAGGACGGGAACATTTTTGTGGTGAATCGCGACGATATGGGCGGTTTCAACAGCGGTACTAACAATGTTCTTCAGACGGTTCAGACCGGCAGCGGCGTAAATCCTGGCAACAACATTTTCTCAACTCCAGTCTACTGGAACGGCTCTCTTTACTATCACTGTAACAACGACGTGCTGCGCGCGTTTACGTGGACGGCGGGTAACGCCGCGGGACAGCAGCTCTCAAGCGCCCCCAGCTCCATGGGTACTACAATTTATGGGTCGCACGGAGCAACCGCCTCTCTCTCGGCCAATGGCGCGATGAGCGGCATCATCTGGGACACGGACAACTCGGCCTATAACAAAACCGATCCTGCTCAAAGTGGTCCCTTGGTATTGCACGCTTACGATGCCACGAACGTGGCGACCGAGCTCTATAACAGCTCGCAGGCGGCAGCGGGTCGCGACACTGCAGGGCTAGCTCTAAAGTTCACCGTGCCAACTATCGCGAACGGCAGGGTTTTCGTTCCAACCGGCGGGGAGCTCGACATATACGGATTGCTTCCTTGAGTTTAAAGCGAGGCGCTGAGGCGAAAGGTCGGCTTCAGGCATTCCAAAGGCGATTCGTCTACGCTGTGTAACTTCCTCTGGGCATTTCAACTGAATCGCGAAGCGCTTGCGCCGCCAGTGGCCAATTGGCCACTGGCGTTTCTTACAAGAGTCTAATCCCATTCGTAATCTGGGCAGATCCTTTCTCGATCGCTAGAGTCCGACCTACGGACTCTCCCATGAGCGTCCTGCTGGACACTCCCTTCGAGAGATGGATCGATGTCTTATTGCTCCCCCGATCTTGCAAAACCAACTCGCGCTCGCTTAAACAATTCGTTTCCGTTCGCGCCGGTCGCAACGACATTGTTGCTTCTACTTACACTGAGTGCATGTTCCGGCGTCTCTGTCCCAGGCAACAGCAGTACTGCATCGACGCCCGCACCTGCTCCCACTCCTACGCCACCTTCATCTCCACCACCGTCAACTTCTAGTCTCACGATTTCCGGCACGCTTCCTTCCGCGACCGTCGGTTCAAGTTACAACGCAACCCTGAGCGTAAGCGGCGGTACAGCACCCTATGTTTTCTCGGTTGCATCAGGCCAACTCCCCGCGGGCATACTACTGGCCGATTCGACCGGGGTGATTTCCGGAACCCCCGCCGCAGTTGGAAACTTCGTTTTCGCAATCTCAGTTTCAGATTCCAAAGGGCTCTCCGGTAAGCAGTCGTTACAAATAACGGTCTCAAATTCGACTACCGGAGGCAACTCGTTTTTAAACCTGCAGCAAAGCGGCGGATGGGCAAGCTACGGCCAGGGACCACCGGATTTTGTAGACTGCTCACCTTCTCCCTGCGACGGAATTACCTTCTCGATGAGCCAGGGAGTCAGTTCGCCTTCGATGAGTGGATCTGCTGCGCAATTCAATCTCGGAGGAGCTGCAGTTTACACGGACGCATTGTTTAACAACCATTTGATCGGCGCCTTTTCTTCGCAAGGCATGCCTGATAACAATCACACATTGGTTCCCACCTATCACACTTTTACTTACGACGTGTATTTCTACGGAACCAACCTGGAACTCTCGCAGGCGGTTGAGTTCGACATCAATCAATTTTTCAATAATCTCGGTTTTATCTGGGGCCACGAGTGCCGCATAGCGGGCGGACATGAATGGGATGTTTGGAACAACGTTACTGCTCACTGGACTCCCACCGGCATCCCCTGCAACCCTGTCGACAATTCGTGGAACCATCTGACGATTCAGGTTCAGCGCACGCCTAGCAATCAGTTGCTGTACCAGTCAATCACGCTGAACGGCGTGACCAACACGCTTAACCAATACTACGATCCCGGTTCTGCCGTGAATTGGTATGGTGTGACCATTAATTATCAGATGGATGGAAATTCCCAACAGTCGCCCTACACCGTTTATCTCGACGAATTGACCTTCACTTACGAGTGATTGCCGACTCGCGCAAGCATAGATTCTTCAGGTCCCGCCCTCGGCTACTTCATAGGCGGCAGATAGGGTATATATCGCGCAAACAGCCAGCACAGAAAAAACACGACTGGGATGTGCACCATTAACTGCAGCACCCCGTAGCCTACGATGTCACGAGCCTTTAGCTTCAATATGCCCAGCAGTGGCAGCATCCAGAAAGGATTGACCAGGTTCGGCAGCGCCTCCGACGCATTGTAAATCTGAACTACCCATCCCAGATGCACCTCGTGAAGGTTGGCCGCCTGCAGTACATAGGGTGCTTCAATGACCCACTTGCTGCCGCCAGAAGGAATGAACACTCCCAGCACCGCCGAGTACATCGCCACGAGCAGTGGATATGTATTGTGGGTGCTGATGGAAGCGAAGAGTTTGGCGAGCGCGTCGGCGATTCCCGTTCCCACGATCATTCCGAAGATCACTGCATAAAACGGAAACTGGATTAGCACGCCGCCAGTAGCCGGAATGCATTCCGTTACAGCTCGCATAAATCGCTTGGGCCGCCAGTGCAGCAAGAGTCCAACTGTGATGAACATCAGGTTGTAAATGTTAAGGTCAAGTGCGGCGAGTGCGCCTTGCGGTGAGGTGCGGAATACATCGATCAAGTACCAGCAAAGCAGCAAGCCGACCAGAATTGTAAGTAGAGGACTATATTCCAGCCACTCGCCCGGTTTACTGCGTATCTCCAAACTTGAGCGAATCGGCTCGTATTGGATGCCATATGACTCAGCCGTTCTTGCATTCTCCGGCGATGGTGTCGACAGATAGGCAATCAAAACCGACAGCACGATCAAGATCACAGTCGTCGCGATGCTCTGCCAGAGAAAAAGCGTTTGAGTAAGTGGAATCAGACCGCTAATGCTAAACAACGACGGCGGCATCGCTGACTTAGTCGCCATCAACATAGCCGCTGACGAGGATAGTCCCATCGCCCAAACCGCTCCCAGACCCAGATAAGCAGCGGCACCAGCAGCCCGGTAGTCCATACCTTTCACGCGATGTGCCAGCTCGCGAACAAAAAGCCCGCTGAAAATCAGACTCAAGCCCCACGAGATCAGCGAGGTCAGCATCGAAAACAGCGCGACCATGGCGACGGCCTGCCGCGGCGTCTTGGGGATTTCCGCCAATGCGCGAATCGCGCGATACACAATCGGTGTCGAGGCGACGACATATCCTCCGACGATGATCATCACCATCTGCATGGTGAACGGAACCAGCGTCCAGAAATTCTTCCCGCCCTGAATGGCAAGTTTGGCAGGACTTTGACGAAGCAAAAGGCCGACGACGAAGACCACCACGATCCCGATCAGAGCGAAAATCAGCGGATCCGGAAACCACCGTTCACTCCAATTGGCGAGTCCCAGCCCAAAACGTACCAAGCCTTGCTCAGACTTGACCGATTGCTGCTCCTGAGGTATTGGCATGCTCGAATCCTTTCGGCAGCGGTTTGTGCCCGACATTCTAGCCCGATGATGCATAATCACGCTAATGATTGCATCGAAGCAAGAACATGAGCCACAGCCTTTGGCCTATCAACTTGAACGGCGGGAGCGTTGGGGTATCAACGCATGAAGGTGAATTTTTATGAGGATCCGCATCGCCGGTTCAATCCGCTTACCCAGGAGTGGGTGCTAGTCTCGCCGCACCGCACACAGCGGCCGTGGCGCGGACAACTAGAGGCGACCGTTTCTGCACCAGCCCTCGCCTATGATCCCGGATGCTATCTGTGCCCCGGAAACGAGCGCGCCGGTGGAGCGCGCAATCCCAAATACGAGACAACATTTGTCTTCACCAACGACTTCTCGGCGCTGAAGCCCGAAGCCAAGGCTGTGAGCCAAGATGAGTCAGGATGTGGTTTGTTGCTTTGGGAGTCAGAGGCCGGCACCTGCAAAGTTGTCTGTTTTTCGCCACGCCACGATCTGACGCTGGCCCGGATGCCGCTACCGGAAATAACCCGCGTCGTCGACGTATGGGCCCAACAGTACATCGAGCTTGGTTCCTTGCCCTACATCAATTACGTGCAGATTTTTGAGAATCGCGGCGAAATCATGGGCTGCAGCAATCCGCATCCGCATGGACAAATCTGGGCCAATCAAACCATACCGAACGAACCTCGCAAAGAACAGGATTCGCAAATGGCATACCTGGCGAAGAACAGCGCCTGCCTTCTATGCGACTACTTGAAATTGGAGTCACGGGCACAGACCCGGATTATCTTCGAGAACGCACATTTCGTTGCCCTCGTGCCCTTCTGGGCAGTTTGGCCATTTGAGGCGATGGTAGTTTCGAAGCAACACACGGGCAACATGGGAATTTTTGACCTTGCCATGCGCCAGGGCTTGGCGGACGTTCTCAAACAACTCACCATGCGCTACGACAATCTCTTCGAAGTCTCATTCCCTTATTCGATGGGCTTCCATCAGGCGCCGACCGATGGCGAACCGCACCCAGAATGGCACTTCCACGCGCACTTCTATCCGCCATTGTTGCGTTCGGCCAATATCCGCAAGTTCATGGTCGGATATGAGATGCTGGCAAGTCCGCAGCGAGACATCACCCCCGAAGCTGCCGCCTCCACTCTCAGGAATCTGAGCGGAATACACTACGCTAACGCGCTGGGCGAGGAATAGAATATCTCTGGTGCACAAAAGGCGACGGCTCACACCGCCTTCTCCGCGATGCACGAGGGAGGCTCACATGTTCAGGAACTTGAAGATAGGGAAGCCTGTGATATTGACGATCGTTCTGACCTGTTCCGCGTTGCTCGCTCAACAAACGCCCTCTTCCGCGCCGCCAGCGCCAAGCCCTTCGCAGTGGCTGGAGTTCCCCGTGATCATGCGGCAAAACATTGCTGCCGGCAAGACGGCCGTGGGTACGAAGGTCGAGGCCAAGTTAATAGCTGCCACGCTCGTAGGCACGGTAGTGATCCCACAAGGCGCAACGTTATCGGGTGAGGTGACTGAATCTGCGGAAAAAGCTGCCTCCGAACCGTCGCGTCTCGCCATCCGCATGGATTCCGCAGTTTGGAAAAATGGATCGGCACAGATCAAGGTATATCTGACGGCGTGGTACTACCCGATGGCAACCTTGCCGAATCAGGATCTCTCCTACCAGCCGCCGGACGCTGCTCGCAGCCCTAAGAACTGGAATGGCGCCGGCACATACCCAGACCCGAACAATCCTGCGTCACAGCCTTTTCCGGGGCGGGACAACGGCCAGGAGCCGAACGCAACACCCTCGCCGTCGTCCAATATTTCGAAACATCGTGTCCCGCTGAAAAACGTCGAGTCCACCAGCCAGAATGACGGCGCCATCACCCTTCTTTCGACACACATGAACATCAAGCTCGATAAAGTCACGACGTATGTCCTAGCGAGCGGCGATCTTATGCCGCGAAAATAGGCCTGCAATTGCGAGGCTTGCTTCCACGACATTTCTGTCAGGTGTCATCGCGTAAGGATCACTCCAATACCGAAATATAAGCGTGTAACGGTTCTTGTAATCCGCTGAATGCGTGGTAACATACGATGTCGTTAACGTACACGAAAAGGGATCGGCCGCAGGCTGAGCTTCGTTGATTTCTGGTTCGCCGCGGCACTTGGTGGGAATGCACCTTCTGGGGATTGACGTGGGGACCGGGGGTACGCGCGCGCTCGTGATGGATGCCACAGGTGCTGTCGTGGCTTCGGAAACCGAGGACCACCGGCCTTTCGCATCACCTCAAATCGGCTGGGCGGAGCAGGCTCCTGAGGATTGGTGGCGCGCTTGCGGTGTCGCTGTGCGCAAGGTGCTCGCAAAGAGTCACCTGCCTGCCGAGGAGATCGCGTGCGTCGGCTTGTCCGGACAAATGCATGGGGCAGTCCTGCTGGATGATGAGGCCCGTGTTGTGCGGCCTGCATTAATCTGGTGCGACGTCAGGACCGAAAAGCAAAGCCGGGATTTGACCGCCAAGATCGGCACCGGCAAATTGATCGAGCTCACATGCAATCCCGCGCTCACCAATTTCACTCTGACCAAACTGTTATGGGTCCGGGAAAATGAACCCGGCAACTGGAGCAGGGTTCGCTCGGTGATGCTGCCGAAAGACTACGTGCGGTTTGAATTGACCGGGGAACGTGCAACCGACGTGGCCGATGCCTCTGGCACCTTGCTGCTCGACGTTGCCAACCGGCGGTGGTCGAAGGAGATGTTAGATCGGGTCGAGATGAAAGAGTCGCTTTTGCCGGCTCTGTATGAGTCGCCAGAAGTCTCCGGTCGAATTTCGGCTGCTGGAGCAGCGGCAACGGGCCTCAAAATCGGAACACCCGTTATCGCGGGCGCGGGGGATCAGGCGGCGGGCTCAATTGGGATGGGAGTGGTTTCTCCAGGAACAGTGAGTGCGACGATCGGAACCTCAGGAGTAGTTCTAGCTGCAACCGATCGTCCAGCGCTCGATCCCGGAGGGCGGCTGCACACGTTTTGCCATGGCGTTCCTGGGCGTTGGATGGTGATGGGAGTAACCCAAGCGGCAGGACTCTCGCTTCGCTGGTTCCGTGATCAGTTTGGCATGGGCACGGGGGGGCAACTGGATTCCTATCCCAGCCTCATGGATGAAGCGGCTAAGTCTCCTGCCGGATGCGACGGACTCCTGTGGGCCCCTTACTTGATGGGCGAACGCACGCCCTATCTTGATCCGGAAGCGCGCGGGATGCTTGTAGGCCTGACTGCATCTCACACACGCTCCCATGTAATTCGGGCAATCCTGGAGGGTGTCGCCTTCAGCCTGCGCGATACCTTCACAATTTTTAAGGAAATCAACGTTCCCGTTAAGACCATTCGTCTGGGTGGCGGCGGGGCCAGAGCGGCTCTCTGGCGGCAGATTCAGGCAGACGTTTACAAGCAAGAAGTCGAGACGGTCGAAGCAGAAGAAGGCGCTGCCTACGGCGCCGCGATCTTAGCGGCTGTCGGCGTGAAAGTATGGCCGTCGGTTGACGCCGCCTGTAACGCTGCCGTGCGTGTGTCCGGCAATGTGCGCCCAAACATCGAAGCCTCGTTAGTCATGGAGAAATCGTACTCGGTCTACCGTCGGATGTATCCGGCGATGAAGTCCATCCTAAATTGACGACTACTGCGGCATAGAGAGGAAGTTATGACAACTGCGAACGACTACCAGCCTCGTGCAGACCACAAGTTCACGTTTGGGCTGTGGACGGTCGGCAACCGTGGACGGGATGCGTTTGGCGACGCGGTACGTCCGCATATTTCGCCCGTTGAGATTGTCTCGATGCTTGCGGAAGTGGGCGCTTGGGGAGTTAACCTGCACGACAATGATCTGGTTCCGATCGATGCCAAGCCCGCTGAACGCGACTGTATTGTTCGCTCGTTCAAGAAGGCCTGCGCAGAGAGCGGCATCGTTGTTCCGATGGCAACCGTTTCTCTCTTCTTTCATCCTGTGTTCCGTGACGGGGCTTTCACCGCCAACGATCCTGAGGTACGCGCCTATGCTCTGCAGAAAACCATGCGCGCGATGGATATTGGAGCCGAACTTGGCGCGAAGATTTTTGTTTTGTGGGGCGGCCGCGAGGGCGTTGAGACCGATGCCTGCCGTCGTGCGGATGAAGCGATCAAGCGCCTGCGCGAAGCCATCAACTATCTCTGCGAATACAATATCGAACGCGGATATGGCATGAAATTCGCCCTGGAAGCCAAGCCGAATGAGCCGCGGGCCGACATCTACATGGCGACCACCGGCCAATATCTTGGCTTTATTCCGACGCTCGACCATTCTGAAATGGTCGGTGTGAATCCGGAAGTCGCGCACGAACAGATTTCGGGGCTCAACTTTATGCATGCTGTCGCTCAAGCGTGGGAGGCGGGCAAGCTCTTTCACATCGACCTCAATGATCAAATGCCCGGTCGATTCGATCAGGATCTTCGCTTTGGGTCGGCGAACCTTAGATCGGCATTCTGGCTGGTGAAGTTTCTTGAGGACGTCGGCTATTCAGGGTCACGCCACTTCGACGCTCATGCCTATCGCACCGAGGACTATGAAGGAGTCAAAGATTTCGCGCGCGGCTGTATGCGAACGTACCTGATCCTGAAAGATAAGGCGCAGCGATGGAATGGCGATAAAGAAATCCAGGGAATACTCGCCGAACTTTCGCAACACGGAAACGGCAATGGCAATGGCAAACTGGGCCGCTACTCGAAAGAAAATTTATCTCAATTGCTGGCTCGTATCTTTGATAAGGACGAAATCCTCAGGAGGCGTTTGCCGTATGAGCGTCTCGATCAGTTGACGGTTGACCTGCTGTTGGGTGTCAGGTAGGAATGTTTTCGCCGCATCTTAATGTTCGGTCTCCGCAAGACCGTATAAGTCGCAGAACTATAGGTAGCGCTCTTACAGAACAAACAAAGGACCCTCGATGACGTCACTGGCGATTGCTGTGCCTGCGCGGCTGGTGCATTTATCTGCGATCGACGTGGTGATCGTGGTTTTTTAT
>JBAPOI010000877.1:0-2333 GCA_049279555.1 Candidatus Sulfotelmatobacter sp. | reverse complement strand
GTCGCCGAGGATGCCGACCTCACCATGGCTCTGTTGCGCCGCGGCTACCGCGTGGAATACGAAGACATGGCCCTTGCCTATACCGAAGCGCCAACTAACGCGAACGGCCTGATGCGGCAGCGTTTTCGCTGGTCCTTCGGCATTTTGCAGGCCGTATACAAGCATAGTGAGGTGCTTGCGCGAAAAGGCGCGTTAGGCTTTGTAGCACTGCCGAACATCGTCATCTTCCAGATTCTGCTTCCGCTGGTGTCGCCGCTCATCGATATCATGTTCGCTGCCGGCGCCATCTGGTATGCCGTGCAGAAGCATTTTCACCCGGATTCCACTGACCCTGCCAGCTTTCACAAGCTGGTGGCGTTTTTCTTCGCGTTTCTCGTAATCGATTTCCTGGCCTCGGCGCTGGCGTTTGCGCTGGAGCGCCGCCGTCCCGACGAAAAAGAAGATGTTTGGCTGCTCAGCCAGGTTTGGCTGCAGCGCTTCGCATACCGCCAATTATTTTCGATAGTGCTGTTCAAAACGCTGAAGCGCGCTCTGGAGGGCCGCAGGTTCGCATGGGACAAACTGGAGCGCACCGCGGCGGTGAAGTTCGTGGCTTCGGAAAATCGGGATCAGGTGAACGTGCCGTAAGTCAGATTCCACCGCCTATCGAAACAGCAGCCCGGCGAACTCTGCCAGGTTTCTCCGCCATACCATCCATGTGTGCATCCCGGGCGTTTCGATCTCGGTCATCTTCACGTTCTTGGTCTTGAGCCATGCTCGAAGGTTACGGTTGATCGTGATCAGGCGGTCTTCGGTGCCGCAGGCGATCCACAGCAGATGGAGCTGCTGGTTTGCTTTCTCATTGAGAGCGGGAAAATCCTTCTGAAAATTCTCGGGAATTCCGCCCGAGCTGAACGCGCCGACCCAGGAAAATTTATCGAGGTTGTTCAGCCCGGTTAGTAGCGATTCGGACCCACCCATCGACAGCCCTGCAATCGCCCGCGCATTCCGATCTTTCGTTACGTGGTATTCGCTTTCGACTTGAGGCATCACTTCTGTGAGCAAAGCTTCACTGAACTTCACGAAGTTAATATTCCGCACATCGGTGTGACTCCAGGCGCTCCATCCGAGGCGAGGGAACTCCATGGTGCCGTAGCCAAGCGGCGTCACCACGATCATCGCTTTAGCCTTGCCCTGCGCGATCAGGTTATCGAGGATCACGTTCGCATGGCCGACAGCGGTCCATCCGCTGGCGTCGTCACTGAAGCCGTGCAGCAGATAAAGTACGGGATAAGTTTTCTTCGCTTTGGCGTCGTAGCCCGCGGGAGTGTATACGTAGTAATCGCGGTCATCGCCCGCGACCGCAGACTTGTAGAAGTGATGATGAATTTCGCCGTGCGGCACATCGTTCACTTCCCAGGGCAGCGAGGACGGCCCGGGAATGTGAACGTCATTCCCAGGGAAAATCAGGTTCGGAACAAGCGAGGAGTTCGACGCATCGAGTGAGCGAACGCCGTCGATGCTGAAAGAATATCCGTAATAGTCAGGTGCGAGCCGCGCGGAAGTAACAGTCCAAACACCCTGATCGTCTTTCCGCATCTCCGATGGATCGGCGCCTTCGAGATCCAGTTTGACTTCTTTTGCGTTGGGAGCCTGTAGGCGAAAGGTTACGCTGCCATCGGCGTGTACCTCGGGAGAAACAACTGGAGCGGGCGGCGGTGCCGGCTCAGCTTTTTTCTCCTGGGATGCGGAAAAAGAGGAAGATAGCAAGAGAACGGCAAGAAGAAGGCGCGTATTCAACGAGTTCTGCATGAAGTACCTCGCACGAGTCGCGAACCTGAAATCGGCGCTAATCCTTCTTTTCGGCTACTTCCAGGCGCGTCTCGGCTTTGTGCAGGGCATTCAAAGAACGCTCAACATCGACAGCCGTGTCGCCGCTGGTAAGGCGCTGCTCGGCGCGGGCTTTCGCTTTGCGCGCGCGTTCCACATCGATCTCTGAAGGACGCTCTGCGGTCTCGGCCAGCACGGTCACTTTGTCGGGCAACACTTCGGCAAATCCCCAGGCTACAGCTAGCCTGTGCTCGGCGCCGCCTGCGTGGAAGGAGATTTCGCCGACAGCCAGCTCGGTTATAAGCGGAGCGTGGCCCGGCAGGATGCCCAGATAACCATTCTTGCCGGGTATCTGCGCCTCCTCGGCTATCGTCTCAACTACTTTCTTTTCCGGCGTGACGATCTCGAGTTGAAAAGTATCTGCCATAAACCAGCTATCAGCTTTCAGCCGTCAGCTTTCAGCGAAATCAGCTCGACCTTTGCCTGGGTGAGCTGATGGCTGAGCGCTGAGAGCTTTCTTACGC
>JBAPOI010000876.1:0-3399 GCA_049279555.1 Candidatus Sulfotelmatobacter sp. | reverse complement strand
CCCGCTTGACCGGCCCGGCGCGTACGCCAAATTGCGCCACTACCGAAATTCAAACCTTAGGAAATTCAAAACCCTAGGAAACCCAACATAGATGGCTTCTCGAGGAAAACATCGGACCATGAAGCATATAAAAGAACACCAGAAAGAAAAACAGTGGTGGCTCAGCTTGGCTTACGCGCTCGGCCGGTTGCGCGGGAGATCCCTCGCCCCGCTGGAGAAAACACGGGACCTCGGGATGACGCCGACGGGGAGAAGTGCACGCCGCTTTTCAAACTGACCCACTACCAAAATCTTGCGTTTCTTCCCAGTTTTCGGAATCGTCGCCTCTTGGCTCGCTCAAAAGAGCTTGTTCAGGACGGCTATTCCGAGTATCCGTCGTTGCCGTTGTCCTCGCCATCCTCATCCTCATCTTCGCCTTTGTCACGATCTTCGTCTTCGTCATCCTCATCATCTTCGTCGTCTGGCTCTTGTCGAAGCCCGGCCTCCCGAGCCAGTCGGTAGTCGGCGGGACTAGGACAAGGACCGGACTCTAGATATATTGCGTTCATAATTTCAAATGGTACACCTTACCTACAAACGTAACAGCCCTGCTTCGCCCGATCTGAATTGGATATTCGCGGCTCGTCGTACTGCACATTAAGACTTTATGAATTACTATGTTTCGTTGCAATTTGTCGATCTTCGATCCACTTAGTCGATTCGCTGATATCGATTAGAGGACATGGCAAATCATGGCCCGAAAACTACCTCTCGCAAAGTCTGGCGGCAACCGCCGCTCGTTTCTCAAAACAACCTTGATCGGCGGTGCCGCTGCGACCTTGACCCCGCTTTATCCGGCACTGGCAGCCGCACGTGAGGTCGCGCCCGCCGCAGCCGCGCCTTCCAGCAGTGGTTTGCCCGCCGCGCCCGCTGCCGAGGTCAAGCCTTTCGAACTCAACGAAATTACGATCGCCGACCTGCAAGATGGAATGAAGTCCGGCAAATACACCGCTCGATCGCTGGTGGAAATGTATTCCACACGAATCGACGAGATCGATAAACATGGGCCTGCCATTAACAGCGTCCTCGAACTAAACCCCGATGCAGTCTCGATTGCAAAGTCACTCGACGAGGAGCGAAAAGCGAAAGGCCCTCGCGGCCCGCTGCACGGCGTCCCCATCCTTATCAAAGACAACATCGACACCGCAGATCGCATGATGACCACCGCCGGCTCGCTCGCATTGGTCGGCTCGAAGCCAAAAAAAGATTCTTTCGTGGCTCAGCAATTGCGCGGCGCGGGAGCCGTAATTCTTGGCAAGACGAATCTCAGCGAGTGGGCCAACATTCGTTCCAGCCATTCCACCAGCGGATGGAGCGGCCGCGGCGGACTTACCAAAAACCCCTATGCCCTTGATCGCAATCCTTGCGGTTCAAGTTCCGGCACCGGCGCCGGCATATCCGCAAACCTCGCCGCTATCGGCATTGGCACGGAAACGGATGGGTCGATCGTCTGTCCTTCCTCCTCGAACGGCCTTGCCGGGATCAAGCCGACTGTGGGCCTCGTAAGCCGCAGCGGAATCATCCCCATTTCTCACTCGCAGGATAGCGCTGGCCCCATGTGCCGGACCATCCGCGATGCCGCCATTTTGCTGAGCGCACTTACCGGCGTCGATCCGCTCGATTCAGCCACGGCCGGCAGTCAAGGCAAGTCGTCCACCGACTACACGCGCTTCTGCGACCCGAACGGTCTAAAGGGCGCTCGCATCGGAGTAGCCAGAAAGTACTTCGGATTTAGCGAGGCCGTCGACGCACTGATGGAACAAGCTCTTGACGTCATGAAGAAGCAAGGCGCCACATTGGTCGATCCTGCCGATATCGACACCCTGGGTAAGTTCGATGAAACCGAACTATTAGTCTTTATGTATGAACTGAAAGCCGACCTTAATGCCTATCTCTCGAATCTAGGCCCCAGCGCTCCCGTCCATACTTTGAAGGACATTATCGAGTTTAATGACCGCAATCGAGACAAAGAAATGCCGTACTTTGGGCAGGACTTATTTCTGAAATCGGAAGCGAAAGGCCCGCTCACCGAAAAGGCATATATCGACGCAATCGAAAAGAACCATCGGCTAGCTAGAACTGAAGGCATCGACGCTACTATGGATAAGTATCACCTCGACGCAATTGTCGCGCCTACCGGCGGTCCAGCGTGGCTTACTGACCTGGTAAACGGCGATCACGTAGCGGGCGGAAGCTCAAATGCCGCGGCCGTTGCGGGTTATCCCAATATTAATGTGACTGCGGGTCTTATTTCTGGCTTGCCCGTAGGGATCTCTTTCTTTGGGCGCGCCTGGAGCGAACCCACGCTCATACGCCTGGCTTATGCTTTTGAGCAAACCACTAAAGCCCGGCTTTCACCACGCTTTCTACCTACTATCGGCGCCTAATAACTGGTTGGGATAACCTATTCCCGGTTCTAATGGTCCCGAATCAGTCCTAACTTATTTTCCGTAGAAACTGATTAAGTAACTCATCTTGAGCCATCTCGTGTTACCTTACCTGCAAGGAGGTATTTGATTAATGATGAACAAAGTCGTTGATTCTTTGCGGAAGGAATATACCCGTCTTGAAAGAGAGATGGGTCAGGTAGGGAAGGCGCTCGACGCACTCGGCCACAACGGCGCGAACAAGCTCAAGAAGACTGGCCGTACCTTGAGTAAGGACGCTCGCAGGCGAATCGCCGAAGCGCAAAAACTACGTTGGGCGAAAGTCAGAAAAGCAGCAGCCAAGCTAGTAAAGGCGTAAGTGCATTTGTTTTTCGCAAGTACCATAGCCGGCCTCGTTCGGGTTCCTCTAGAACTACGGGCGAGGCTGAGGCTTTTAGTGGCTGATTTCTAGTGACTGGTTTCGAATGAGTAGCTAAGAACGACCTGCAGGCTTGACCGCGTACTGCAACGAAACAATCCCCGAATCGTAGACCGTGTGGCGTATCAGCTCCAACTTGGCCTCGTTCGCTGGCGCCGGGAGCAGCGGAATCCCGGCTCCCAACAACACGGGAACCACGGAAACCTCCACCGTATCAACCAATCCCGCCTCCAGCAGACTTCGAAAAAGCGTTCCTCCGCCCATTAACCAGATATCCTTGCCCGGCTCCCTGCGAAGCGTAGCCACGATCTCTTCCGAACGATCCGTAAGGATGGTCACTTCAGGATAGTCGCGCTGGCGTAGGGTCCGCGAGAAAACAAAGGTGTGCAACCCAGGCATGGCACGGTTTCCGGCTCGCGCCATTGCTTCGAAGCTGTGGCGCCCCAGAAAAACTGTATCGAACTCTTTGAACATCTTGGCAAAATCGATTTCCGGATCGAGAATAACCCACTCCGCTTCTCCTTTCGGACCCGCTATGTATCCATCGAGGCTGGC
>JBAPOI010000875.1:0-11192 GCA_049279555.1 Candidatus Sulfotelmatobacter sp. | reverse complement strand
GCGATGCTGATCCCCTCTTTCGGGGGCATCTCATAGCTCTTCTGGTCGATTTGTACGTTGTTCATTGACGTCTCCTATCCCGATAGACAGTGCTCATCCGCTGATTCTGGTTTCGTATTCACAGCTGCTAGCGATTATGCCTGACCAAGGAAAGGTAAAACAATTGGACCAAGGTATCGGCGGGTGGCTCACATCCCCCAGTCACGACCCATCCCTCGACTAGCTAGGGTGCCCCATTTCTCGCGTTCTTTGCGAGAAGTGGGGCTATTGAGCTTAAAGCCGACCATAAGCCCGAGTTTAATTTCAATGTTCATCCGTCACACACATGACCTCGCGCCGGCGCGTACAGTTTCTTCATGCCATGGGGCTTAAAGCGCTACTACGGCACGGGAGGGCTCCATTTCATCACGTGGAGCTGCTATCGACGCAAGCCGCTACTTGGCAAGCCCGCGCGCCGCGACCTGCTACTCACTGTCCTCGAACTGATGCGCGTTCGCTATCGTTTTGCCGTGATCGGATACGTGGTCATGCCCGAACACGTACATCTACTGATTTCCGAACCTTTAATTGGTGATCCCTCGAAGATAATTCAGGCCGTGAAGTTGAGCGTCTCCCGGCGGCTGGCCATTAGCGGCGAATTCTCCGGCCGCTTCTGGCAGACTCGTTTCTACGATTTCAATCTGTGGGGTCAGCAGAAAGAAGTTGAGAAGCTGAAGTACATGCATCGCAATCCGGTGGTGCGCGGATTGGTGGCGTGTCCGGAGGATTGGCGTTGGAGTAGCTACCGCTCCTACGCATACGGAGAAGCGGGATTGGCTCGGATCAACGACTGGACTTGGTGGGAGGAGAAAATTCGACAGAGCGCTGGTTGAGGATTGGAAGGGTGTCGGCGAAAGACCCCACTTCTCGCAAAGAACGCGAGAAATGGGGCACCCGGCTGTTTGCGCAAGATAGAATCAAGAAATGTCCTTGCCAGAGGCTGAACGAAATGCCATTCACGATTACTGCGTTCGGGATCTCCCCGGGGACATCGAGTGGCATATGAATGAGTTTCGCTTCATTCCAGAGAAAGAACTCCGCAAGCGACTCGGTCGTGCGTTCTACACCGCAAGATACATTTACAAATTAGGTGAAGCACTTTCAGTTAGCGGGGACGAGCAACATGCATTTGTTAAATTCCAAATTATGCAGTATGCGTCAATTTACGAAGCAGTAATCTCCAATTTGCTGTGGGGGCCGTATAGAAACCATCCGGCAGTTGTTGCGCTCGAGAGCCACGATGTTCTAACGGAGGTTTCTGGATTCAGCAAGTCAGTGGCGGCCATATTCGATGGCAACGCTATGCATACCGCAGTCTACAAAACGAAGAAAAAGCTACGCAATAACATAGCTTTTGGAGACAAAGTGGATTGCGCGGTGAAAATCGGCCTTATCGATGATAGTTACGCTGAGGAAATAAAGGAGCTCTACACGCTGAGGAATCTAGCCCACATTGAGAATGAAGCTCAGAAGCAAATCGAAGTGGAGATTGAGCAGTCGAAGAAAGCATACTGGCGAATGCAACCTTTTTTGCAGCGCATCAACGCTCTCGTCCGTCCGGGCCCCGTCAAGGAATAGGCGAGCATTTACTAATTTCTCTATCACGTGGGAACGACAAGTTTGCGAAATGCGGACAGGGAACTGGGGCAGATGGACGCTCATCAATTTCCATCGTCGAAAAGCTAGGGAACGTAGCGTCGCCCCAGATTTCTCATGGTTTCGAGAATTTCTGATATGCATTCTTCTTCCAGTTTGCTAGCTTCAGCATGAGCAACTGACCGAACTCCAAGGCTAGAGTGAGCCCGATGCGAGCTTGCTCTCCTTCTGGGACACCCGGATGAGAACCCGCAGAGAGCGTGCCCCAAGCCGAATTGAAAGCGGCCTTCTCATCGTTCGTGATAAACCCCACTTGTGCTAGGTAGTCGATCCGATTGCTCGTTCCTCCAGGGAGCTTCGTCGTGTGCTTACCATGAGTTGCCGTATCCGTGCTGATTCCATCGATCAGAGACTGAATGATGTTCCTTGATTCACCCAACGATGGATGATCCTTTCCATCTGCATATAGTGACTGTGCATCTTGAATGTGTTTCAGCACGACATCCGGGTTCGGGACCCCACAATTGTTCACCAAAAGGCTTAGCCGGTCTGCCTCTTGTTGGGCGCTGACCGGACCTTCAAGTGGAATCAGTCTTAGCTTGGATGTATCCACGTCGAATCCGTCCAGCTGAATTGATCGTATTAGTGAGTCGCTCGACGCGAGGGTGCACGCGAAAGCAGCGAGTTTTTGAATGAAATATTCCCCTAACGGCTTTGCACGTTCCGGTTGTAGAAATCGTTCCTCTGGGATGATTGTCTCTCCCGGCGTAGCGTAAGCGCTGTTTGAATAGAAAAAAGCGCCTCTCCTGAGACTCACGAGGACCGAACTCCAATCCCACATAAGCTGATTTTGTACCTGAACCACAAACCAATCAGGAAAATCGTTCGCATATAGCTCATCCGAGTTAGCGCGATGGTTCTGGGAAAGAACTTTCTTGATTTCAATGATTGTTCGCTGTGACACTTGCTTCATCGCAATATTTTAGCGCTGTATCGTCGAACGTCGGGGAAGATCCAGGAACGCACGGGACGTTCACTAATTTCCATTGTCGAAAAATGGAAAACGTCCGATCTGTCCCCGGTTTATCCCGAGCGTTGGCAGCCTAACGGCTACTACTACATACACCCACCCAAGATGCGATCGATCTGCCGAAGATGGTTCAAGTCGTGTGCCGCTTCCAAGCGGACGAACTCCTCGACCGTTTGCCGTCCGCGTACCTCGTGGACGCCATAGCACTCCACCCACCGGGCACGCGGGACCGACTCCAACAGTCGCAGGTTGCTCTCGCGCAGCGCCCGAAAGACCCCTGCCGAAAGGCTCGCATCTTGCTGCGCGTAACCCAAGCGCTCCGCCCATACGGCCTGATCCCACCACGTTAAAGCCACGCCCGGATTCGCCAGCATGTTTCGCAATCGCCACCCCATCGCCAGCTCCGCGTCCGCCAAGTGCGCTACGATCTCGGCGATTGACCACTTTTCAGGTGCAGGACGCCGGATTAACTCCGCGGGCGCGACATCGCGCAGACGCCGATCAAGCTGCGATGGGGTGGCTTGTTGCACACCAATGGGCTCCTCATCGCCAAGATAGCTTAGGACTCTGGTTCGGTATGCTTCGAACGTCTCCGCCATTGGTTCCTCCCGGTAGACTGCGTATCCGGCCGAATATTTCGTGGAGTGGGAAAAATCGGAAGATCGACAGCTCACTGTATTGAAACAGGGCAGCGTTGCTCCGAGACCTGCGGCGGCGGTCCCTGTCGATCGGTTGCCTCGGTGGAGGTGCAACGGATGACCCGATAGTGATCACCGTCGAAGCTCCACATAGCAAGACCGACACGATGATTACCCGTTGCCGTCACTACATCAAAGTAGCGATGCTCACGAGACGACAAGATGAAATAGCCCCATCCGAAATCCTTAATTAAAACTTTCCCCGAGGTCTGGATGACCCACATCGGGCATCCGGCGGTCCCGCAATCACGACCTGGAGCTCGCAATATGACCGCGGTCCGTCCATCCGTGGTGATCTTCACCACTGCGAGAAACGTGCTTTGTGGAGCATCGCAGCTTTGGATATTTGGACCCTGACACCCTTCTCCGTTTGCCAGGTTATTGAGGGCTGCGCGCACGCGTTTCAACTCAGCCGATGACAGTCCCGCTTTTTCAAGCGATTCGCCCGAGCCGGACTTAATGTCATCTAAGCTTGGCCATCTCACTGCGGGTTTTGCCGCTGCATCACCACGTCCGATCACGACCCCGAGAATCGCCATTACCAATATTGCTTGTCTGATAGTGCCTTGCTTGAATATGTTCATCGTGGCACGCTCCGATACTCGGAATCACAGTTGAATGAAACAGGCGATTTCGCTCATTGGGGAAAACCGGGGACGGACGGAACGTTCCTCCATTTCCCGTCAGGAAAAACGGAAAACCTCCCGGCTGTCCCCCGTCTGTCCACAGTTTCCCTCTTAAGCGACTCGCTTCTTCTTCGCGTCAAGTGCCGGTAGAAGAAGTTTCAGAAGCGCTTCATCAGAGAACGGGTTCTGACCTGAGATCAGTTCGCGATCCTGAAGGACATAGCTCGTCCATGGAGCGAGCACACTTACGTCACCGCCCGCCGTACTCAAGGCGAAGTCCGGATAGAAGAGAACCTTACCACCAATCTCAAGCGGCTCGCGCTGCTGCTCTTCCGCTGTCGAAAAGATGGTCATCTTATATCCAGAATAGATCCAACCCTGCGCCTTTGCGTGCGCTCTGGCGGCATCGCCCGCCGACAGCGCGGCGACTACTTCCTTCGAATTCGGAAGAGCCGAGAGTAGTGAAATCGGGCCATGGCAGAGCACTGCCGTAGGCTTGGATTTTTCATGAAAGTGTCTCATCACGATGCCAGCGTCGGGATCGTCGAGAAGATCGATCATCGGGCCATGGCCGCCGGGGACGAAAACCGCGTCATATTGATCCAGGCCCGATGCGATGACATCCGAGATACGAGTTGGATTTTTGAGCCCAGTCAGGCTGTCGCGGAATTTTAGATAGTCCTGAAGCTTGGCCTCATCCCCGCCGAAGAACTGGGCTATCGCTGAATTGACATCCAATTGCGGCGTGTTGCCCCTGGGGTTGGCGAAAGTGATTTCGTAGCCCTCCTTCATCAGGGCGCGAACCGGAACCGTCAGTTCGTTGAGATAGTAGCCAGCGCCCTTGTAACACCCGCCATCTTTCAAGGGCAAGCCGTGACCGCTCGAGACTAGTACTAAGACTTTTCCTTTGGTTGTCATTTTGTTCTCCTCTTTGAAATTGAATCTGTTTCCGACATGGATTGAATGCGGGTTATGCCCCCGGGAATCCGAACATCAACCACGACTGATTGGCTACCCAATGCGGGTATAGCTCCGTCATCTGATCGAACAGCTCCTGGTCGGAGGTTGTGGTTTTCTGCAGCCGATCGAAGTCCTCGAGGTAACGCTTGGTCTCTTGGATCGTCGAGGGAGAGTCAGGCGCGCCAGTCTTCTTGTGGCCGGCGACAACCATCGCCGGGTTCAGCGCCGCTAACCGGTCTAGCGCCGCGATCCAATTCTTTCGGCTCTCGGGGGTGGTGTCGCCGACGTACATGCGGCATTGGTTGTAAACAACGTCGCCTGCGACGATCAGCCCGATCGAGGGAACGTAGAGAGACGTCGAGTCGGGGCTATCGGTGCGGCCCTGCTTGATGATGCGCAATTCGTGGCCCTCGAGAGTGAACGTGTCGTGCTCGTAGGGCACAGGTGCAACCAGCTTGGTGGGCACTTGCGTGGGAAACATCCGGCGGGCTAACCGCTCCACTGCAGTGGAGAGATATACCTGCATGGCGTTCAGCGTCTTGGGCGTTGCTATCGCGCGAGCGCGCGGGAAACGGTCGAGCAGAATGCTCAGACCGTAGAAGTGGTCGAAATGGGCGTGCGTTATATAAATGGTCTCGAGGTTGCGGTTGTGCAGAGCCACCCAATTCGCTAGGGCCTCGGCCTCAGCCACCGTCAGCATTGCGTCTACCAGCACCGCGTCGTACTCGCCGAAGATTAAGGTCGACGTGATCGGGTCAAAGCCCAGTGGTTCTCCGAAGGGCTTTGGCCGCTCGCCGACCATAGTCTTTCCCGGGGCCGTAAAAACGTTCACACTTAGTGCGTTCAACTCAGGCGTGTTCGACACGACAGGCGCGGTCACCCGCGTGGTCTCTTTCAGTCCATTTGTGCCGTCCATTTAGTACTCCTCCTTAGTACTCCTTAGTACTCCTTCGATGTCAGTTTATTGGATCAGTCTCGCCACTCAGTGGATTCTTAGCTCTGCACTCGACGTTCGCGCGTCGCAGCGTCTTTGGCGGCAGCTTCTCTTCTATTTTTTTGAGTATGAATGCCCAGGTCGTGCCATGACGTTTCCGCGAGATTGACGTCGTAGTAGTTTGCCGCTTTCTCGATGTTCGCGAATGCTAAAGCACGGTCGGCATCGGAGACATTGATGACTTGATCGAACCGCGCGACCGCGTTGCGCACATGTTGTGCGTCAGTCAGTGGTTCTTTACGCTGCTTGGGAAATGCGTAGACGCTGTCGGGTAAGTCACTCTGCGTGGTGAGCTGTCCGTGTTTCTCGTGAGGTTTCCAGGTCGCTTCCGGCATGTTTTTGCCATCCTTAAGTCTTTCAAATATTTGCCATCTCGCATTTCCGATCCATTCGAATGCGATGGCGCTATCCAACCAGACGCGGAGCCGCGAAACAATTGGACGATGGTATTGGCGATACCTTGGTATAGGCCGTGGAATAAAGTACGCACCACTCTGTGCCTGTATGTCCAATCCAACTCTGGTGTTGTTGGGAGAGACGCCTGATCAGGAGTTGGGCATAACATCGGAGCCTGCGGCACGTGCGGCACCAAGCCTTGAGGCCATTTTCACCAAGTCGGCGAGGGAGCCGGCCTTCATCTTTTCCATAACCTTGCCGCGATGCGCCTTTACGGTGATCTCGCTGATGCCGAGTTCGCCGCCGACCTGCTTATTCAACAGGCCAGAGACCACCAACGCCATGACCTGCCGCTCGCGAGGAGTGAGCGATGCGTGACGCTCCCGGAGCGCTTGCATGTTAGCCTCGCGGCTTAGAACAACGCGACTGCGTTCCAGGGCCTGACGGATGGCGCTGAGCAATATCTCGTCGCTGAATGGTTTCGTCAGGAATTCGACAGCGCCCGCCTTCATCGCTTGTACTGTCTTGGGCACATCGCCGTTGCCGGTGATAAAAATGATCGGCATGTCATTCCGGTCCATAGCGATGTGCTTCTGAAGTTCTAGGCCATTAATTCCTGGAAGAGAAATATCAAGGATGAGACAGCTGGGAACGGCGACTCGCGGGTGGTCGAGGAATTCCTGCGCGGAGCCGAATGTCTCCGGATGCCAGCCTTCGAGGCGGATCAAAAGCTCCAGAGATTCGCGCACGGAAATATCGTCGTCAACAACGAACACGATTGATGTTGGCATGGCCATGCGCGACGATCCCGATTGACGGGCAAACTCACAGGTAGCATTCATTTTATTCCCCACCATCAATAAAGTGCGGAACTCTCACTTCGGGTGAAGTGCCAAATTAACGGCCGCAAGCAGAGCCGTGTCGCTGAACGGCTTGAACAGGCACTCGATGGCTCCTTGTTCAAGCACTTGCGGGCGAACCGTTTCTTCTCGTTGAGCGGTTATGAAGACAATCGGAATATTTGGCCGGCTAAGCTTTAACGCCCGCTGAAGCTCGGGTCCGGTCATTCCCGGCATGGCAACGTCGAGGATCAGGCAACGGGTCTGGTCGACGCAGTCGGACGCAAGGAACGCTTCCGCGGATGAGAATGCACGGACCGCAAAGCCGAACTCGCCAAGCAGGTCGGGCAGCGATTCGCGCACAGACTCGTCATCATCTACGACGGATACCAGTGGACGCTCCTTGGCGCGCCTTTCCTGCCCCAATTCCATGTCGTAAGAATGCGCCTCGCGTGGGAGGGCGTCTATTGGACCTTGGTATCGGTTTTTGCCGCCGTGATCAGTCGCGGCTGAGCGACACTCGAAATGAGGAAATGTGCAAACGCTCGCTTAGCACGATGGTCGATACCAAAGTATGGTCGATACCATCGTCCAATTGATTGCCTCCCAGAGTTCTGGTCTGATGCGCTCACGACATCCGATTTGATCGGACTGCGCACTACGAAGAACGTACGGAGAACGAGCATGAAAATACTGATGGCGCTAACGTCGCATAAGGTGATAGAGGTTCGTCTTGGACGGTTAGGATTTGTCGCCGCTGACTCGAGAGAAAAGTAGAGGCGGATTTTATGGACTCGCAAAAACAGTCTTGCAATTCGAATTGCGCCGCTGAAATGGACATTGCGGAGCGTGAGCTATCTGCGTTTATCCGCGCAGTGACGGAATTGTTTGGTCCCGAGGAGGCCGGGCTCTCGGCGGAAGACTGGCTCGATGAGTCAGAACTGACGGATAGCCCGCCTCGATCGACGAGCCGCAATTGGCGGGCGGTCACGATCGCGGCATCGGCGAGACTAGCAAATCGGCTAACCGTCGCTGCATTCGATCCTTGCATTCTCTCCGCACGGCGCTGACGATTTCTGTCATGCTGGAATCCTTTTAACTGCTGCTCATGTCCATGAACCCCAAGTCGAGGACCGACGAGAGGAACAAACCATGAAGTATCCGACTTCTTATCGCACGATACAGATCGATGGGCTCTCCATCTTCTACAGAGAGGCAGGTCCGAAAGCCGCCCCGACACTCCTTCTGCTGCACGGACTTCCTTCTTCTTCGCGAATGTTCGAACTACTGTTCGCCCGGCTCTCCGATCGCTATCATCTGGTTGCCCCGGATTATCCTGGCTTCGGACACAGCGCCTGGCCGGATCCAAACCAATTCGCCTACACGTTCGATCACTATGCCGAGATCATGAATCACTTCACCGAAGCGCTAGGACTCTCGCGCTATACGCTGTACATGCAGGACTACGGTGGTCCGGTCGGTTTCCGCATGGCGCTCTCGCACCCCGACCGGATTGAGGCTCTCATTGTCCAGGACGCTGTGGCGCACAACGAAGGACTAGGTGCGAATTGGAAGACGCGGCGCGAGTTTTGGGCGGATCGAGCCGCCAACGAAAGTGCGCTGCGAACTAATCTCCTGTCGTTGCCCACAACGCGGACGCGCCACATTGGAAACGATCCGAACGTGGAACGCTACGACCCGGATCTGTGGACCGATGAATTCGCCTTTCTCAGCCAGCCTGGCCAAGCCGAGATTCAGAGCAACTTGTTCTACGACTATCGAACCAATGTTGACGCCTACCCGAAGTGGCAAGCGTGGATGCGCGAGAGTCAGCCGCGCCTACTGGTGATCTGGGGTATGTATGAACTTTCGTTCGACTCCGGCGAGCCAGATCGCTACCGCAAGGATGTGCCGAACGCGGAAGTTCACATTGTCGACGGCGGGCATTTCGCATTGGACACAGCCGCAGATCAAATCGCCGCGTTGGTGCAGGGGTTTGTGGGTTCTTCCAGTGGAGAAGGCGTCGCGCTTCGCGCGGGATGAAGCCGCTTGAGAGGGCCAGTGACCCAGCCGTGTATTGGTTCGAACCTTAAAAACGGAAAGTTATTTATGGCAGGCAAGAACACAGCAATCATAACCGGAGCCTCGGGCGGGATTGGCGCGGGTTTAGTCGAAGAATTTCTCAAAGAAGGTTATAACGTCGTCGCAACCTCTCGTCGCGCCGGTAGAGAGTTGACTCCTTCAGGCAGCCTGGTTCTCGTCGATGGCGATATCGGCAACGAGCAAACGGCTGCGCAGGCGGTCGAAGCAGCAATCAATAGCTTTGGGAGCATCGATGTTTTAGTGAATAACGCCGGCATCTTCCTAACCAAGCCTTTCCTCGACTTCACTATCGAGGATTTCGACGCCCTCGTCTCCACTAATCTGCTTGGATTCTTCTTCATCACTCAGCGCACTGTAAAAGAGATGCTGAAACAAAAGTCGGGGTGCGTTGTGACCATCACTGCGGCGCTCGCGGACCGGCCAATCGCCGGCGTAAATGGCTCGATTTCGATGATTACGAAGGGTGGGTTGAATTCAGCGACCAGGAATCTCGCAACCGAGTACGCAAACGATGGCATCCGCTTTAATGCCGTGGCTCCTGGCGAGGTGGATACACCGATGCACCGCAATGATCCCACCGACTCAACGTTGCAGCCCGCCAGGAAAAGGGCGACGGTAAAGGATATTGTCGATGCCGTTCTTTACCTGACACAGGCAGGTCATGTGAGCGGAGAGATTCTTAACGTGGATGGCGCCGCTCCCCCTCGTCGCTGGTAGCCGCAAGACGATTCGATACCGGTCCGGCCGTGTGCGTGTTCGCTAAGCATTGAGTTTCTTGTCAAATTAAAAGGCTCAAGATGAATGATCAACTTAAGAACGACCAACAAAAGACGGCACAGGATTCTGGAGTGCGAGATCAAGCGATCCGTGCGGCGCTGGATCAGCATTGGGCGGCGTCCGATGCCAACGATTTTGAAACGGAGCACCTCATCTATCTCGAGGACGCGGTGCTGGACTACCCGCAGTCAGGCGAGCAAACCCGCGGCCGACGCAACATCCAGGGCCAGCGCGCGAGTCAGCCGAACAAAAAGCGGTTTACTGTCCGGCGAATCATTGGCAGCGGCGATCTTTGGGTAACCGAATTCGTCATCACATATGATGGCAAGCCATCCTACACCGTGAGCATCATGGAGTTCAGGGGCGACAAGGTTGCGCGGGAAACACAGTACTTTGCAGATCCATTCGTGGCGCCAGCATCGCGTGCTCAATGGGTCGAACGAATAGGCACATAATCTTGAAGCGCCAGAATTTGCTAACGCCGCGATTTACGGCGATGGAGGGATAAGAGATGGATTGGAAACAGTTGGTCCAGTTTGCGCTGCAGGGTGGCAATGACTTGGAACAATATGCCATCCTGCTAGTGCGCGTTTCGATCGGACTGTTCTTTGCCATCTCCGGGGCGAACAAATTGTTTGTCGCTGGCGGCACGAAACCTGTTTACGATACGCTCGTTCAGGCCAAAGTCCCGTTTCCCCGCCAGACAGCTTATTTCGTAGCGGGTATAGAGTTCGTTGGCGGATCCTTGGTAACCGTGGGGCTTCTCTCGAGCCCGGCCTCCGCGGCTTTATTGATCGATATGATTGTCGCCACTCTGACGAGCGCGATTGCCACCTTCCCCAAAGGACTTTCACCGCTTAGCTGGCTCGACGATTTCCTCTACCTTCCGGAAGTCTTGTACGTGCTCTTCTTTATCTGGCTGATCTGCTCCGGTCCGGGAAGGTTCAGTGTCGATTACTGGCTTGCCGGCAAGTTACTCAGTTGATCGAGGAAGCAACTTGTTGCTAGACAAAAGCTAGATTGCGAGAGTGAAGAACTAGTGAACATCCCGTCTGTCTCCACATTTCCCCATGGGGTGGAACACGCCCGCACCGCCAGCTACCAATAAAACGCCTCAGTGCGATATCTTTGCAT
>JBAPOI010000874.1:0-3188 GCA_049279555.1 Candidatus Sulfotelmatobacter sp. | reverse complement strand
GTGATCAAGGGATCGGCGGAAATGCTTCACCAAAAACTTGGGGAATCAAATCCGCTGGCCAGCGAACTTGCGGGTTACATTTCGAGTGAGACGAACCGGCTAAGCGCCTTGGTGACGCGGTTTCTCGATTTTGCGCGGCCCCTGCACGCCGAGTTGAGTCCGCAGAAAGTCACAACAGTCCTGGAGCGGGCCCTACACGACGTTTCTCTGTCTGAAAAAAATGCTCTTGTAAGGGTCGAACGTCACTATCAGGACAACCTGCCGTTGATTCCGTTAGATGAGGGCCTTTGCGAGCAGGCCTTTGTGAATCTGATTCAGAATGCTTACGATGCTATGGGCGTGAGTGGCGGAATTTTGCGGGTGACCGCGACAAAGACAAATTCCGAACAGCGCGACGGGGTGGAAGTGCGTATTGATGATACAGGTCCTGGAATTCCGGTCGAACTCCGGGAACAGATTTTCAATCCCTTCGTAACGACAAAAAAGACTGGAGTGGGGCTGGGCCTTTCGATCGTCTCAAGAATTATTGATGGACATCATGGGACGATTCGGGTTGAGAGCGGAAAAGATGGGACGAGCGGAACAGGCTTTGTGATCTTTTTTCCTGCGAAGGAAGAAGCCGCTGCATCTTAAAAAGTAGAGATTGTGGAACTAGCGTTTAGTTCCTGGAAGATTGAAGAAGAAGCAGCCGTGCCGGCCAGAATGCCAACAATTTTAATTGTCGAAGATGAGGCCAAGATGCGCCGCCTGCTCGAGTTGAATCTCGGGGAGGATGGCTTCACTACGCTTTCCGCGGGCGAGGCAGAGGCCGGATTAAAGCTTCTGCGCGAGAATCCGGTGGACCTCGTCCTGACCGACCTCAAACTGCCGGGTATGAACGGCCTCGAATTCCTGCAGGCGATTAAGCGGCAAAACGCGGCTTTACCCGTGGTGGTGATGACGGCCTTTGGCACCGTCGAAACCGCAGTGGAAGCTATGAAGGCAGGCGCAAGCGACTATGTGCTGAAGCCGTTTTCGTTGAACGAGATGCGCATGGTGATCCGCAAGGAACTTGACGTTCGCGATCTTCGGGAAGAGAACCGCACTTTGCGCGAGGCGCTGGGCAAACGCTATGCACATCCCAACGTGGTAGCGCGAAGTGCGAAGATGCAGGAAGTACTTGCGACGGTTGAGCGCGTGGCGCCGACGAATTCGACGGTGCTGTTGGGCGGAGAAAGCGGCGTGGGAAAGGACCTCATTGCTCGCGCGATTCACGAGAAATCGCGGCGGTCTGCCGGGCCTTTCATCAAGATCAACAGCACCGCAATTCCCGAGAATCTCTTGGAGAGTGAATTGTTCGGCTATGAAAAGGGCGCGTTCACCGGAGCCGCCGTGAGCAAACCCGGCAAGTTTGAGTTGGCCGATAAGGGAACCTTGTTTCTCGACGAGATCGGCGACGTTCCGCCGGCAACCCAGGTGAAGTTGCTGCGCGTGCTGCAGGAGCGCGAGTTCGAACGGCTGGGCGGCACGCGAACCATCAAGGTGGACGTGCGGCTGATTGCGGCCACCAACCGCGATCTGCGCGAAGCGCTCGAGCAGGGAACCTTCCGCGAAGATCTTTACTATCGATTGAATGTCGTCCCTATCGATATTGCGCCCCTGCGCGAGCGCAAGGAAGATATTCCGGACCTGGTGAATCTTTTTATCGCGCGCTTTGCCGGCGATTCCGGCAAGCCGGTGAAGGGCATTTCGCCCGAAGCGATGCGGATTCTGGTGAATCATCGCTGGCCTGGGAATGTCCGCGAGTTGCAGAACGTCATCGAGCGCGCCTGCGCGCTGGCGAACGGAACTGTGCTCGAGCCAGCAGATATTCATTTGGATGTTCGCTCCGCCAAGGCCGCGAACGGCGCGAGTGGATTTCTTCCTGAAGGCATGACGCTGGAACATTGGGAGGACGAAATGATTCAGGAAGCGCTACGCCGTGCTAACGGAAATAAGAGTCGGGCCGCGCGTCTGCTGGGGCTATCGAGGAACGCGCTACGCTATCGGCTGTCGAAAATTGGCATTGCGGATGATAGTGAGAAGGAAACGTAGATGAAGCGTTTATGCAGGAATTTGAACGGCTAATCTTCTGGGCTGCCTAGCTGCGACGGTTGTCCGGTTGAAAGTCTCCTTCTTGCGCCGATTCGGCCATACGCAGCTCGTCCATTTCCTTTTTGACCCGGTCGATTGCCGATGGACTAGATTCGTGCAAAATTGCTCCGTATTCTCTCTGGGCCCGTGACATCGTGCGAGTGTGCATAAATGCGAGACGAAGTGATAGGGTTTCCATTCTGCTGCTCCCTCCTGAAACATACGACTAGTCTTTAGGTGCGACTTCCGGGATTCGCGTTTGCTACGAAACCTTTCTAGCATGTTGACCTGTGGTCGGCGACGTTAGTGAAGTTTTCGATTCCCTGGCTCGCCGCGCGCAATTCAGAGGATAGTGCTCGCATCGCTCGATACGAAAGGCAGACGGCTCAGAGGATTATTCTTAGCAGCGCGATAATATATGTTCATGTCGATTCCTAATGTCGTCGAATCGTACCTAGCAGACCGGAAAAGAATGCTGGGAGAAATTCGCCAGGCTGACCGCCAAGTTAAGTCTGGCCACTACATCAAGCATGAGGACATGAAGGCTTGGCTCATTTCGTGGGGCACGGATCGCGAGTTGCTACCGCCAATTTGTGCTTGTGGTGGCCAACACGATGACGAATCGTTGTGCTGGTAGAAGCGACGGATGGCGAGACTCCGCAAAGCGTCGAAGCATACCTATGCGGCGTCTTTGGCTGCCGCTGGCCGAGAACCACCACACTGGCCAGCTTCGGCCACCGACTACGGGACTCCGCACTCGATTCCCGCTAATCATCGTCTCTTCAATCTTTTCAAAATAAGCAACTTAACGGAGTCCGCGCCCTCCCTCCGTTTGGTACGGCACTTGCTTCGAACATACCGAATCAATTTGCCGGAACTTGGGGTCTAACCCAAGTAAGGATAGCTCCGCGAAGAGGTAAGTGAATGAAAAATCGACTCATAGCAAGTTTTGCAATCTTGGTTTTGGCGCTGGCGGGGGCGCTCACGGTCAGCGCTTCTGCGCAGACCACCGACGAGGGGGCCGGACCATCCGAGCAGCCGAGTGCGCCAATGGAGATGGGGCAGCCGCAAGTCCC
>JBAPOI010000873.1:0-1564 GCA_049279555.1 Candidatus Sulfotelmatobacter sp. | reverse complement strand
GTTCAGCGATCTCCTCGGTAGTGCAGCCCATGAGTACCTGCAGCACCAGAGGCTCGCGGTATTCTGGCGCCAGTTTCTGCATGGCGCGGCGCACGTCGTGCATATCGGTATCCTCGCCGCCCAGGCTGGCGTGACTGTCGGCCAGCGCCAGCCCATCGATATCCACCATGTTCTTGCGCTTGGACAGCTCGCGAGCGAACTCGCGCCGCAGGATGGTGATTAGCCATTGGCGTGTGGCGGCCTCATCGCGCAACTGGTCCAGGGAACGCCAGGCACGCAGCAGGGTTTCCTGCACCAGGTCCTCGGCCAGGGCCTTCTCGCGCGCTAGCCAGTAGGCATAACGGTACAGGCTCGGCACCAGAGCACGTGCCAGGATCTCGAAACGGTGCTGACGTACCGGCATGTAGCAGAGACCCGGGTTAGAGGGGTTTTATTACCGTCCCGCCAGTTTTGCGGGCAGAGATAGAGGGTACCAGTATAATCAAGAGTCTGTTATTCAGGCCGCCGTACCTTGAACCAGTCTTGCCTAGGAATCAGGCGAGCGGGTGTCTATCCAGAGGTTATGATTATGCTTCCGAGGAGTGTCAGGTGACCCGCCAACCTCGTTTCCCGGGCAGCTTCCCTGCCACCCGCATGCGCCGTATGCGACGCGACGAATTTTCCCGCCGGCTGATGCGCGAGACGCGCCTGAGCACGGACGATTTTATTTATCCGCTGTTCGTGCGTGAAGGCCAGCATCAGCGGGAAGCTGTGACCTCGATGCCGGGGATCGAGCGGGTCAGCATCGATGAACTACTGAAAGAGGCCGCGGAACTGGTGCAGCTCGGCGTTCCGGCACTGGCACTGTTTCCGGTGATACCGAAAGAAAAGAAATCCCTGGATGCCGTCGAAGCCCACAATCCAGATGGCCTGGTGCAACGCGCGGTACGCGCCCTCAAGGAAAAATTTCCCGGGCTGGGTGTCATCACCGACGTGGCCCTGGATCCCTATACCACCCACGGACAGGACGGCATCATCGATGTCAGTGGCTATGTATTGAACGACGAAAGCCTGGAGGTGCTGGTACGCCAAGCACTATCCCACGCACAGGCCGGTGCCGATATGCTGGCGCCTTCCGACATGATGGACGGGCGCGTAGGGGCCATACGGGCTGAGTTGGAAAAACACGGATTCAAAAACACCCGCATCCTGGCCTACTCCGCTAAATATACTTCCAGTCTGTACGCGCCGTTCCGGGACGCACTGGGTTCCACCGCGAACCTGGGCAAGGGCAGCAAACACACCTACCAGATGGACCCGGCCAACAGTGACGAAGCCCTGCGGGAGGTGGCGCTGGACCTTGCCGAAGGCGCCGACATGGTGATGGTAAAACCAGGACTGCCGTATCTGGATATCGTGCGACGCGTAAAGGATGAATTCGGTGCGCCCACGTGCGTATATCAGGTGAGCGGCGAGTATTCGATGCTGATGGCGGCGGTGCAAAATGGATGGCTGGATGAGAAAAACTGCGTGCTGGAGACCCTGCTGGCCATCAAACGTGCCGGCGCCGATGTCATCCTTACAT
>JBAPOI010000872.1:0-4023 GCA_049279555.1 Candidatus Sulfotelmatobacter sp. | reverse complement strand
CAGTGAATGTAACCACGCTCGTTTTGGTGATCGCATTGATAGCAAGTATCGGAAAGGCGAGAACGCTGCAGCACCCTCAAGTACCGCTCGTGGCTGCTCTATTGCTGGCTGAAACCGTGTTCTCGCTGGGGAAAGCCCATTGATTTCTGTTACGGAGTCCGGCAGCAGCGTGGCGTTTTCAGTTAAGGTTCATCCCCGCGCCAAGAAAGAGGCGATCACCGGCGAACTAGGCGGCGCACTGAAAGTTTCCCTCACCGCGCCACCGATCGATGGCAAGGCAAACGAAGCCTGCATCGAATTCTTCGCGAAACTTTTGAAGGTGCCGCGTTCTTCCGTTACCATTGCCTCCGGCCAGAGCAGCTGCAGGAAAGTGATCCGAGTGTCAGGGCTCTCGGCTGATGATGTCAGGGAGCGAATCGCAATATAAAAATCCAGAGCGCAGCTTTTTCGGTAGCAAAACGCACAGGCGGGAAGCCCGCGGCCACACGATTTACCAGGGAGCACTCTTGAGCTTTTCCGAACGCTTGCAGGAAATTCGCACCGGGTTCGAGCGGCCATTCTGGGTCGCCAACATCAGCGAGCTTTTTGAGCGGCTTTCTTACTATGCTGTTTTTGCCGTTCTGGCGCGCTACCTGCATGAGGGTTTGCACTTTGGTGTCGAACAGGCCAGCAGCCTGACGGGGATGTTTGGCGGGTGGGTTTGGTTTCTCGCGGTAGTGGGAGGCGCGATCGCCGACCGGCTCGGCTTCCGGCGGGCGCTTTCGCTGGCGTACCTGATTCTGAGTTTCTCGTACTTTCTCCTTGGATCGCTCGGCGCGTCGTGGTTCGCGCCAGTGCGGAATGCCATCCCCCTGGCGTCGCTAGTCGCGGTCGTGCTGATTTTGCCCGCCCTGGGCGTGGCCCTCGTGAAACCGAGCGTAGTCGGTACGACAGCGCGAGCATCGAATCCAAATGTTCGCTCGGTGGGATACTCGATTTACTACACGCTGGTGAACGTAGGAAGTACGTTAGGGCCACTGCTGGCGGGTTGGGAACAGGATCACGGCAGCGCACCAGGACTATTTCATTTGGCAGCGTTGAGCGTCTTCCTCATGCTGTTCGTCGTGCTCTTGTTTTTCAAGGAGCCGCGACGAGCGGAAGGGGGAGAGGCGGCCAGCCTAAGCCAGGTCGGAAAGAATTTCCTTACGGTACTTTCGAACCCGCGCTTCATGCTTTTCCTGTTGATCTTCACGGGATACTGGATTGTCTTCTGGCAGGAATTCATCGCGCTGCCTCTTTATATTTCCGCCTACATCGATCCGAAAGCCAACACCGCGCGAATTCTGGCTACGGATCCAATCGTAGTTATCCTGTTCACGATGCTCATCGGCTTCGTAACCAAGCGTATGCACGCGTTTCACGCAATCGTGCTGGGGACCCTGATTTCAAGTCTGGCCTGGGTTCTGCTGATCATTCACCCCTCGGTGTGGATGGCGGTGGCGACCCTGGTGGTGGTTGCGATTGGAGAAATCACGCAGCAACCGCGATATTACGACTACATCTCGCGGCTCGCGCCTCCCGGCCAGCAAGGAACGTACATGGGATTTGCGTTTCTGCCACTGGGCATTGGTTCGTTTATCGCGGGCAAGTTCAGCGGCTGGCTTATGCAGCACTACGGAGAAGAATTGCACCAGCCAAAGATGGTGTGGTGGTGGGTAATCGGAGTGGGATTGGTGACAACTTTGCTGCTCTGGGTCTACGACAAAATCGCCCGCGCGGAGACAGTCGATAGGTCATGAGGATGCTAGCCCAAGGCGGCAAACCAGCGCATTCGTCGAACGTTATGGGCACGCCTGCCGAAATTGCCGCGCATATTCGACGCGCAATGAAAGATGGCGGCTCCCCCGAGCATGCCGCGGGCGTGCAGTGGTTCTTCAAAGACGAAATCAAATCGCACGGATGGTATACGGCGGCCTTGCGCCGCGCGGCCGTTCGTTCCCGGCGGGAAATTAGGGCCGAACACGGGCTCGATTTTCTAATTAAGGTCGCCGACGAGCTTTTTGTCGGCTCGGTGCTCGAGGAAAAAGTTTCCGCCGTATTTTTGTTGGAGAAACTCGATCTTGAGTTTGGCGACGACGAATTCAAGTTGTTCGAGTCATGGCTCGACCGCATCAGCAGTTGGGCCGATCACGACGGCCTCGTACATTCCCTGATCGCTCCCATGGTCATAGCTAAACCGGCACGAGCGAAGTTCGTTTTCCGCTGGGCGAAGTCGAAGAACCGTTGGCACAGACGGGCGGCTTGTGTGGCGCTGATTCGCGGAGCACGGGCGCGGATGTTTCTTCCCGAGATCACAAAACTTTCCAATTCGCTTTTGGCAGATAAAGATGACATGGTCCAGAAGGGATTAGGTTGGCTGCTGCGGGAGACTGCAAAATTTGATGTGAAGCGAACGGTTCCATATTTGATGGAAATTCGGGAGCGAGCACCGCGTCTTGTCTTGCGTACGGCATGCGAAACGCTGCCGGCAAGAGTAAGAAAGCGAGTGCTCGCGGTCAAGGAGCGCACGCGATAATCCGCTACAAATCTATACATCCGCCGATTCGCTCAAATGTGCCCCATTGTTTACAATAGGGGTTTGCTCATGGACCTGGCTGCCATTCAATCTGCGCTGCGCGAACGCAATATCGACGCGTGGCTGTTCTATGACCATCATCATCGCGACCCAATCGCTTACCGTGTGCTAGGCTTGCCGGCAGGCCTGATGGTCACGCGCCGTTGGTTTTACCTGATCCCGGCGCAGGGCGAACCCATCAAGTTGGTGCACAAGATCGAAGCGGGCCATCTCGATTCTCTCCCCGGCAGTAAGCGGCAGTATTCCGGATGGCAGGAGCTATTCGACAGCCTCAAGGCGATGCTCGCGTCGTACCGCGATATCGCGATGCAATATTCACCCAACAACATTGTCTTCACGATTTCGCTGGTCGATGGCGGCACGATCGAATTGCTGCGTGGTCTAGGAAAAAACATCGTCAGTTCGGCCGACCTGATCGCGCAGTTCGAAGCCACCTGGAGCGAAGAACAGATCAAATCGCACTTTGCCGCGCGTGACAGCGTGGATTCAATCGTTGCAGCCGCCTTCAAAGAAATTGGGCGACAGGCGCACAATGGCGGAACCACCGAACACGAAATCCAGCAGTGGTTCATGGAAGCCTTTCATCGCGAGAATCTGCTCACCAGCGATCCTCCGATTGTGGCCGTGAACGCCAACGCCGGCAATCCGCACTACGAGCCGCGGGCTGATCATCCGGTTGCCATTCGCGAGGGCGATCTTCTTCTGCTGGACGTCTGGGGGAAAAAAAATTCTCCGGGGGCAGTCTACTACGACATCACGTGGATGGGATTTGTTGGCACAGCTCCATCTGGCAAAATGCGCGAAGTTTTTGAGGTTGTGCGCGACGCGCGCGATGCTGGCGTGAAGACCGTAATCGACGCCGTGAACGCGGGCCGGCGCATTGCGGGATGGGAAGTCGACCGTGCGACCCGCGACCACATCAAGAAAAAGGGTTACGCCGATTATTTTATTCACCGCACCGGACATTCCATTGGCACGGACGTCCATGCCAATGGAGCCAATATGGACGATCTGGAAATCCACGACGAGCGCCAGATTCTTCCCAACTCCTGCTTCTCTATCGAGCCTGGAATTTATCTTCCCGAGTTCGGTGTGCGTAGCGAAGTCAACGTGCTGGTGCGCCCCAAGTCGGCGGAAGTCACCGGCAACATTCAGCGCGAGATCGTGATCATCTGATGGCAAATTCCACTACAGCAAAAACCAAGCCGGCGGCCGCGCCGGCGCAACCAGCAAGCGTGATGAGCATCATCGCACCCGCCGTCGGCTGGCTTGTTCCGGGTGCGGGGCACATCATTCAAAAGCGTTGGATTCGTGGCGCCCTGCTGTTCGTCTCCATCGGAACTCTGTTCGTGCTGGGCTTGATGATGCAGGGCCATATCTACAAAGCCAACGGCGGCGACATTCTCGAC
>JBAPOI010000871.1:0-6859 GCA_049279555.1 Candidatus Sulfotelmatobacter sp. | reverse complement strand
GGAAGGGAATGGTGTAGGACTCTGCTTTCATGTATCGAGTTGCCACTGTAGCGCGCAGAATTCGGCTAAGCGTCCGAAGTCTCGCGCATTGGTGGTAATTACTTTGATCTTCATCCGGGCGGCACTCACGGCGATCAGTGCATCGTTAGTGAGCCTTCCCCGGCCAATCGCTTCGTAGTCGTATTTTGCCGCTAACTGGGCCAGCCCGCGGCCGGCTTGAGCCCAGTCATCGAGGGTCGGAACGATGATTCTGGCCACGCGGTCGAAGCCCCTTTGCAGTTGCTTCACATCCTCACGATTCCGATCAGTCGCACCCGCGTAGAGTTCCTCCAGCACCACCGCGCTCAGCCAGAGTTGCGACTCCGGATCGTCATTTCTTGGAGTAAAAGCCGAAGCAGTTGCGCGACGGAAGGCAGAGACGTACACGGAAGTGTCCAGCAGCGACGATGCCATTTACTCGTCCAGTACGCCGTATACGTCCTTAATCTGAATGCCACTTTTCAGGAACCGTTCGTTAGCCTCATGAGCCAGACGGTTGCTTCGGTCCTCGGAGAGCACGAAATCTAGGGCGCGCTCGATTGTTTCTGTCTCAGTAGTGGCACGCAAAGCCTTTTGGGCACGTTTAATTTTCGCCGAGTCCAATTGAAAATGTTTGTGCGACCGGTTCCGAGCGGGCATTGAGTCGTCCTCTTTTCAAAGTGTAACACTGATGTACATTGGGATGGAGTTTATGTACATTCACTGAGGCGGCTCCTCCGCAGCGCCGGCTTCGTTGCCATAAGTCGCATTCGCGGAGGGCGTGGAGTAGGTTTTGGCCGGTTTCTTGGTAGGCCGCATTCTTCCGGCGCTGTAGTGGCCTTGCTTTTCGACATCGTAGTTTTTAGGCAACGGCGGGATCAGCGTCGAGCCTCCGGTCAACTGCCCGATCCGGTTCAGTATGATTTCAGCGCGACCGTCGTAGAGCTTGACTGGGCCATGAATCTCGATGACGCGGCCTGCGAGGCGGCGCACGTCGCCGATGTCTTTAAGGTCATGAGGGAAGACCACAACAGTGAAAGGGCAGGACGCTTGGTCTTCGCAGAAGTCTACGAAGTGCACTCCTTTCGACCCGATCTTCACGCGCACAACTTTCCCAACGATGCACTTGGTCTCGCCGACGTGCTGGCTAGCCTCGCGAATGGAGAGACAGTTGGAAGTCGCAAAAAGCGGAAGGGCGGAGAACAAGAGTAAGGCGTGCAGAAAGGATTTCCAACTTGGGGTCACGATTGAATTTTATGGCGTTGCTATCGATGGACGATGCGTACGGACCAACTATTTTGGTGATTTTCCGGGAACGGAAACACAGAAGTGCCGCGATGATTTGGGAGAAATTGGATCGATCCGAGCCGAACCGTCGGCAAATCCAAGAAAGAACGCTGAGGGACTGAGCGACCAGTCCCCGGGTTCTTTTGGTACTCATTGCTGCAATGACTTGGAATTTACTTGAAGCCTTTGACGGCGGCGGCTTCGTCGTCTTTCACATCGAAGACGGTGTAGAGTTTGGTGATCTGGAGCAGATCGTGCACCTTCTTGGTGAGGTTCAGAAGTTTGAGCTCGCCACCCTGATTCTTGGTGGTCGTGAAGGCGCTGACCAGTTCACCGATGCCGGAACTGTCGATGTAGTTAACTTCGCCAAGGTTCAGAATGATTTTCTTGTTGCCTTTAGCAAGAAGGTCGCGCACGGTGTCACGCAGGGTGACGCTGCCTTCCCCTAAGGTGATACGTCCGCTGCAGTCCAGAATGGTAACCCCGTCCACCTGCCGAGAACTAAGTTTCATGCTCACTGAGACCCCTCCTTGGCGCCCGCGGATGCTCCGTGGACGCGCTTGATCAGTTTTATTTCGGTACCTGTTGGGGACGGGCGGATTTCCACCACGTCCATAAAAGAACGCATAAGAAAAATGCCGCGTCCCGAAGTCTTGAGCAGATTTTCCGGCGCCAGCGGATTGGGAATGCTGCTCAAGTCTATGCCCTTACCTTGATCGCGAATCGTAATGACCAAGCCCTCTGCGTTCTGTTCGAAGGCCAGCGTCACTTTCTTATCTGGAGCGTAGGCATTGCCGTGCAAAACCGCGTTGACCGCGCCTTCGCGCACGGCCATCGAGATCTGCATCACTTCATCTTCCCCAAAGCCGAGTTCCTTGGAAATGCGGGTCGCTGTTTCCTCCGCATGGTCCACGGTGTCCAAGGTCGAATCGAAGGTATAGGAGACTGGTTGCTCCATGTCGATAAACTACGCTTCAGCCCGCACCTGTTCCTTAGCTTGTCCCATAGGCGATTGGCTCATAAGGGCTCGCCGCGGTCCGCATGCAGCGAATGCGGTAGTGTGCCTGTCGAGACGGGGTGTTGTCAACGAGGACATAAGTTTATCGCTCTAATGTTATGGGAATCCCCGCTCACAATCGACGAGTGCTGGGGCCCGGGGCAGCTATACTGCACACGTGAGTCCGGTAACGAGCGCGCGAATTCGCTATTTGCTGATACGGCTCGTGGCCGGAACCTTATTATCCGCCGTTGTGCTTGCGGGTTTGGCTTACGCGGCTGACTACGCTGTGTTTCGTTATCGTGTGGCCCGCGGCCGCCAGGCTTTCGGACAGGTCACGGTCACGCACTACGACGCAGTCCAGCAGAAAAACGGCAAGACTGAATTCCTCTTCGATCCGCCCCAGGCGCAGACCTGCGTCAACACGCTTTTGCCCCACGCTGGATACGCGCCTTGCTGGTATCTCCAGAGGCATACCGAACAGCGCACCGACATCTGAAAAGATCGGTCTGTATTTTCTACTGAGTCTGGGGCACAATCAGGGTGCCGGCATAGGTGGCGGCAGGCGTGCTGCTGTTGATGTCGAGATTCGCCAGGTAGAGGGTCGGGACGATGAAGTTGCCCGAAGGGATATTTTCCGTGTATCCCTCGTAGACAACTGTCTGCCCATTGAAAGTGCCTTGCACAGAAATGAAATTTCCGGTGACCGGACCTTGCAACGTAATGGAAGCATTGTCGGCTCCGGTCAGAACTACGCTCACGGTCAGGGTGCCGCTGGAGTTCTCGCTTAACGTGGCGGTTGCGCTGTCCTTGGCCCCTGCAGCGCAGGAACTATCAAGTGGCTCACATATTTTTCCGGTGTACGTGCCGGAGAGTTTCGATACGACAGTGCCGGTGATATTTCCCTGATCGAGAATCGTTCCGTCTCCGTTACAAGTGCCGTTGGTGTTCCCTGTTTCTGCAGCTTGCTCGGTGTAGGTGCCCATCATGGACTTTCCGTCCGCGCTCAGATCGCCGGTCACCATGAAGACGTTTCCACCTTCCACGTAAGTGAAGTTCATCGAACCCGCGAGGCCTGAGATGCTCCCCGTGAGGCTGTTTCCGCTAGTCACACCGGTCGTCGGGTCGATTGTGGCAGCGGTGCAATTCCCGGCGAAACCGATGGTAGAAGGGACGCCATTCTTTAGACCATTGAGAGCCACAAAATTGACCTGCGCGCCGCCGGCGGAAATCTGCCCGGTGGAGACAAAAGTACCAGTCTGGGTGCTGAAAACTTGGGCTTCCTGAAGAGCGGCTTCGATGCCGGTAGAGAATCCTGGGCTGGTTGTGGACGAAGCAATGAATTCCCATGGACCGGCGACGTTTGGCATGGGGGCGTCGGGGATTTTAGAACTGGAGGAGCAGCTAGTAAAGAGAGCGGCGACGGCCAATGACAGAGCGGAAACAACTATTCTTCTCATGAATGCAAGATCCTTTATCAGCGCCAGTTATCAGCGCAACCAGATGAACCGCGGCTATGATGTGCCCGGTTTTCTTCGTAGGAACGCACTTCAGGCTCGATGGAAATGCAAGCGCAGAATTATGGCATCCGGCAAAGCGCGGATTTGTTAATGGTGCGTTAAAGTTTGATGAATACCTCATGATTGAGAGCGCTAAACATCGGCTACAATGTCGTCTACTCAAAACTCACGGGGTACACGAATGTCCGGCAGGATCGTGCTTTCATCTTTGCGGTTTTTGGTAATCATCCTGATTGCTTTTGCTGTTTCCGCTTCGCCGGCACAATCCGCTACAGGGACTTCGGACGCGCGCCTGCAGAAGGCTTACCGCTTCCAGCAGGGCGGCTGGACTTATGTTCATCTGGAAGGTTCGCCGTCCAATATCGGCTTCCAGCATGGATATCTGCTTGCGCCTGAAATTGCCGACGCACTCGAAGCCATCAAGCTTTTTGACACACACACCAGCCAGCGCGACTGGGAATTCTTTCGTAAGACCGCTCGCGAGATGCTTTGGCCGCACATCGACGCGGAGTATCAACAGGAGCTGCAAGGCATTACCGATGGCGTGAAGGCACACGGCGTCGATCTTGACGTCTATGACATTGTTGCGCTGAACGCATTCGAGGAAGTTCCGGATTACTACGTGCCGTGGCTGAACAAGCGCGCACAGAAGGCGAATCCGCCGAGCCTGAAGGCTCCGGGGAATTGCAGCGCTTTCATCGCCACCGGCGCCTACACCAAAGATCATCAGATTGTGATCGCACACAACAACTGGACAAGCTATCTCGCAGGCGAACGATGGGTGATCGTCTTCGATATTTTGCCCGAGCACGGAGAGCGCATCCTGATGGACGGCTTTCCGGGAGTGATCACCAGCGACGATGATTTCGGCGTGAACGCCGCAGGCATCATGATCACAGAAACCACCATCACTCAATTCGAAGGCTGGGAGCCAAACGGCAAACCGGAATTTATGCGCTCCCGCAAGGCGCTGCAATATTCAAAGAGCATCGACGACTACGTGCGCATCATCAAGGAAGGTAACAATGGCGGATACGCCAACGACTGGCTGATCGGCGACCGCAAGACGGGTGAGATTGGCTATCTCGAACTTGGTTTGAAGAACACGCCGCTATGGCGGACGAAGGACGGATACTTTGTCAGTTCAAACTTTGCCCGCGATCCCAAGCTGATTCGTGAAGAGACTGACGGATTCGATCCCGGCGATGCATCGTCTTCGATGAACGCGCGCCACGCCCGAGCGGACGAATTCGTGCAGAGTGCCAAAGGGAAGATCGATGTCGAGATGGCCAAAGCCTTTTTGGCGGATCATTTCGACAGCTTCGAGAAGAAAGAGCAAGCCGACGAACGCTCCCTATGCGGCCATGTCGAAGTCACAGCCCGCGGCGTGAAAGAATGGGGTTGGGAAGGCTACAACCCAGGGGGCACGGTTCAAGGCAAAGCCACCGACAGCAAGATGGCCGCGAACATGAGCTTTATCGCGCGCGCCGGACATCCCTGCGGCGCAGATTTTCTGGCCGCCGACTTTCTTGAGCATCATCCTGAATACGCATGGCAGAAGCCGCTTCTGCGCGACATGAAGGCCGGTCCGTGGACGATGTTCAAGGCGGGGCAGAAAGGCAGCGAGTAAATTTATGTAGCGACAGCTGCCTGGCTGTCCAAGCCAGGGCGAAAGCCCGGCGCAACCGTAGGTGATCCTCGGTGTAAAATTTCTTGATTGCTCATCGAGAAGGAGGCGCAGTCCATGAAAGAGACTCCACAGCAATACACGCAGCGAGTAGTTAGCTACCTCGACGGCAAACAGCCTTTGGCGGTACAAGCTGCGACCGCAAAGAAAATCGATCGTCTCATCAAAGGTGCGTCCCCAGCCAAACTGCGCAAGCGGCCGGCTCCGGACAAGTGGTCGGTGAGCGAAATCGTCGCGCACCTGGCCGACACAGAAATTGTCGGCGGCTTTCGTATGCGCCTCATTCTCGGCGCTCCCGGAACTCCCGTCGTGGCTTTCGATCAGGATACCTGGGTAATCAGCGGCCACTATGAGAAGCGGAATCCCCACAAGTCGCTCGAGCAATTTCGCGCCATGCGCGAAGCCAATCTCGCGCTGCTCAAGTCTCTGACGCCCGATCAGTGGAAACATTATGGAATGCACTCTGAGCGCGGCCAGGAAACGATTGAACACAGCGTCTGCATGTTTGCCGGCCACGACATCAATCACCTGAAGCAGATCGAGGGAATTTTGACAGGGAAGTAACGATATCTGGTTGAGCCAGCCTCCGTCCGCTTTTCAGGCACATTAGGACTCGCTCATTCGTTCCCAGAAAAAAATCTGATTCGCCGCCGTTGAACTTCCGTTCTGCGCCAGCCTCGCATCGTGCTACCTTCAGCCTCAGGTACTAGTCTGCGGCTATCCTCCGAGCCGTGGGCAAGGATGAATGAGATGTTGACAAAGGTTTGCACCAACCAGAACTGTCCGGCTTACGTGCACTTTGTTTTCACCCTGGGCATGCGATGCGTGCTTTGCCGGTGGGGCCTGAAAGCCGCGCATCGAAATCCTGAAGCGGCTCGCGCAGAGGTTCGACGCAAGAGCGCGGAAGCGTGGCTGGACAACAAAGAAGCTCGGTCCGTAGACGCGCCGCTCGATTAGCACTTGACCCAATCTAGCGATCCTTCGGCGAGAGATTCCATTAACCCAAGTCACGCCTTCTCCCCGCTTTCGTAATTTGATCCGAGGCCAGCGAAATCGGAGTACGATCCCCCACACATACGGCTGATTTGATCCGAGCAAAAATCAACGACTGGTGGTAAAGTTTCTTGGCGAGGGCGTTGCCATGAGCAAACGTATTCTGCAAAGCGGCTGGCTGCTCGGCATTCTGCTTTCTTTGCTCGGCCTTGGGTCTGCTCAGGATCGTATTCCGGTGCAAGCAGAGTTGGTACGGGCCATCGACGCCGGGCGGGTTAAGATCGGCGAATCGGTGCTGGCGAAAGTCGCTGTGAAATGGCAGACCGCGCAATGCACATTGCGAGAAGGAGCCGTTCT
>JBAPOI010000870.1:0-7641 GCA_049279555.1 Candidatus Sulfotelmatobacter sp. | reverse complement strand
CTGAGCGGGCGTGTTGCCCCATCATGATCAGCAGGCCTCCGAAAATTGAAATCCAGCGCAACATGAGAAGGAACTTCTCCTTCTAACATGCTTCCCCGCAATCTCATCCGCTAAATCACGATGACTTTTTCAACACCCACGGACGTTATCGTGCAGCTCCGAGTGGCATCCCAGTAGACAAAAAAGTCACAAATGGAATGCGGCGAAGCGGCTTGTGACATTCATCGAACGTCAGTTGCGGTCGGCCCCCGAGCGTTGCCAGATGTGTTGCCACTTAAGGGCCAACCGACAATAAGCCAGCCCGAATCAGGTGACCTGTCCCGAATGTAAGTGATTGAATCCATGTGGCGGCCCCTCGGAAAGTACATCTCATAATCCGTAGGTCGTAGGTTCGAGTTCTACCGGCCGCCACCATAAAATCAGCAATTTGCGGGAGGCTAGTTCACGAGCTGGGGAACGGCGGGGAACCGGAGCCAATGGAACCCCTCCCCCTATAGACTGCTCAAATTTCTCCATCGTCGAGCCTGGATGTAATGCATCCGTATGACAGGCGAGCGCGGTTTGTGACGGAGAATGCGCTGCACGAGCAACTCCGGCATATTCGACCATCACTCCGCCACTCCAACTTCGTTCGCCCTCATGGCAGCTACGAATAGGCTCCACACCATCAGTCCGCGCTCCGGCTTCCGCAGATACAACGTCTTGATAGATCACAGCTGGCCTGCTCGAGAATCGAGCCGACAATGGCAATAGGCGTGAGAAGCGCGATCTGAAGTACGATCAGGCCCGACGGACTGGCTTACTTCGTTTTGCGGCCACTTCTTCGAGTTGTGACGAGCAAAAGGGATCCAGAAGACCCGAACGCTTCGATTCGATCTCGATCAGCTTAAGTTGTCGATGGGGTTCAAGCCGGCCGGAGGTACCGAGGCAGAACTCGCAAGCCCGCAATGGCCGTTCGCAGGACAAATAGTCGCGCAGCTCCTCGAACAGAGTTGGACGAGCATCGATTTTCAACCCATCGAGATCGGTAAAGCAGTCGTGCGCAACGCCTAGTTGGTTCAGATAAAAGTCCAAGCTATGTACCCGCGAACACCGGTACAAACTATCTTTATAAAGCGAATGGCACGACCACTCGTGTGCTTCAGAGCACGAACGAAAAATCTGGCCAACGAGTTCCAGGGGAACGATTCGAGCGTCACTGAGCGCGAGTTGAAACGAAGGCTTGTGGTTCAACTCCAGAACCGTTCGCGCGGCCGCCCGCGCCCGGACTGCCGGGAGAATGGCCGTGATCTTGGATTTGGTTGAGGGATATACGCTGACTTCGACAATGTCCGCAGTTTCCCAGAACATATCAGGCATTTTGGGAAGAAGGACGCCGTTGGTGGTCACCCGCACGCGGCTAAATATGCCGGAGTCTCTGGCCACGGTCATCAGTTCGAGGAGTTCTGGATGCATGAGCGGCTCGCCGCCGAGAATCTTGATCTGCCCGGCGCGGAACACCGGACGTAGCAGATTTAGCGTATGCCGGAACTGCGCCGGAGACGCCATGTTATCGTCGACCGCAAACGGCGAACTGGCGGTGCACTGGGCACAACGCAAATTACAGGTTTCAATGGCGCACAGTTCGAGCGAATCGACGTAAATGTATCCATCTTTCAATCGCATGGTTTCCTCCAGCGGTCCCGGCAGTCGGGGTTCATTCTTCTTGCCCGATGGAACTCAGCTGCAGAGCGCGGCATCGGTCCACGCCTTGAGTGGGTCGCATCCCGTCGATTTCCTCCCGTCAGTGCTTTGGGTGAGCTCCCATTTAATCCTCCCTATGAATGCTTGTCCAGTTCGGAAACTCGACGTAACTGATTGGTTTTTGATGGCCTTATTCAACGATCTAACGATATTATTGATATAAAGCGATTTATCGTTAAAATGCGATTATGAGGAAATCATGAAACAAAAGGGGCAGCAGCCGAGCGTGATTCGGAACGAACCACGACGATCTCAGCGCCAGAGGACGCAAAACGCCAAAGATGGCTCGGAGGACCGCAAGGAGCACGAGGGATTGATGGCAGGCATCGGGGGTTGGACAGGAAGCCTGACCAAGAAGGATACATGGCTCGCTCCGGCGGCTGGAACTGCCCGTAGCCGACCGATCGAAGATCTAGTCGGTTGGCTGAACGTGAACGCTACAACCAAGCGAGGAGAGAGATTACAAGCGCTCATCCGCGATCTCAAACAAGTCGAGTCGCTGAGCGAGGGAGTTAGGGCAGCAGAGCCGCGATACCTCGCCCCGCGAAGGTCTATCCGTGGGGAAGACCCGAAGTCGATGAAGGCAATGGCCCTTGCACACGGCCGCATACAATCCGCCTGTAAGCGCTTCTGCCTTTATCCGCGGCTGACATGGAGTTGCGAACAAAGGGATTGGAACCTGAGCTTCTTCACCGCTGGAGAAATCGGAGAACTCCCGGTTGTGTATCACGGTCCAGGTGACCAGGGACGGAGAGTATTCGAAGCGGACGCTGCGATCGTAGTGATCGGGATCGCGCAACGGGGCGATATTAGACGTCTTCGCGCCTGCGCGCAGTGTGGTACATGGTTCTTTGCATCGGCCAACACCTCGCATAATGCGCGTAGGTTTTGCAACGATTCCTGCCGTCTCAAGAATTTTCACGGCCGGCGACGCAGATAGCACCTGCGTGCTCTCTTGTCAGGCGTTTGTCACTCGCCGTGGCGGTGGACACATAGGGTTGTAGAATGCCACCCGTTCGGGTAGAAAAGGCCGAAAGGATTGCGCAGTCGTACAGCGCGAAACAAATGCAAAAAATGACCAGCGTGGTAATAACTGTATTCGAGCAAGTAAGGACATTGGAGGTACTTCTGGAGTGCCTGGAGAGCCAGGTGTGCCCATTCCCCTGGGAAGTGCTGGTGACCGACGACGGCTCCGCGAGTCCCACGCTCACGCTGGTGCGCAGATTCGCCGAACGAGGGATTCTCGATATTCGTTTTGTTTGGCAACAGAACCACGGTTTCCGAGTCGCGGCTGCGCGCAACAATGCTATCCGACTGGCCGTGGGCGAAGTGCTGGTATTTTTGGACGCGGGGATGCTCGTGAACGAGAGTTTCGTCGCCCGGCATACGTCGTTTCATAAAGTAGAACGCCTACTGGTTTGTGGCACGCGGTCATTCACCTTGGTCGATGAGGATGCCGACCTCGCGGATCTGCGGCGGAGAAACAAGCTCAACATTATTCGCACTCCGGAGTCAGACCGGCAGCTTTTGGCAGGCCAGAGCTCGACCTCCTGGGTAGCGCTCCTGGGGTGCAACTTCAGCGTAAGGAGAAATCCGGAGGTTCGATTCGATGAGGGCTTCGTCGGATGGGGCTACGAAGACCGGGAATTTGCCTGCCGGCTGGCGCGCGACTACAGCTATGAAGTGATCGTTTCACCCGATGTCGACGCGATTCATGTATCACCCAAAACGGGCGCGGACGAATGGCAACCGCTGCGCAATCAAAACAGCAGCGCGGAAGCGATTGTCGCGTTGCTTCGAAATATCCTTTACTTTGCCGATTTACATCCCACCGCAGAGATGGCACCAGCGTTGAATCTGTTGCAGACGTTTCACCTCGATCCGGCCAGCGACCGCTGGGTTCGTGACATGAAAAGGCCGGAATCCGGAACCACGCTTGAGTCGGTCCGTGAGTGGTTCGTTCGCAACGGCGTCAAACTGACCCCGTTGACCACCAGAGCGGAAGGCTGGCGACCGGTCGCACCAGCCAATCTATGATGGCTCGAAGCCAGTTGTGCGGGTACTGTCTCAAAAACCGAGTTAGGGGTATGCCACGTCATTTAAGACAGGACCGTTGTGCGTGCTGCGTTGACAGCAAATTTATGATTCCTTATGGTTGCGGGGAACGGCAGGCTCGAAGCTGCGAATCCAAAACCCCGTGAAGCTTTCGCGGTCGGTATTAAAGGAGAGAGTCGTGGCGCACGAATTCGTGGCACGTAATGCAGTACCCCTCGTTCTTATCGAAGAACATCACGAGGCCTATTACGTCTGGCGCTATGCGGCCAGCGCCGGATGGATGGCGGCCAAAGGAAATGTTCTGTTGCACATCGATGAGCACCACGACCTATGGCGACCGGTGCTGACTCGACCGTTGAACTCGCTCAAGAATCTGGTGGATGTGGCTCATTTCACTTACCAGGATTTAAGGATTGGCAGCTTTATTTGCCCGGCCGTGTACGAAGGCATTTTCGACAGCATGCTGTGGATGCGTTACGGATACGAAAAGGAGGTGGAGACGCGCCTTTGGTCGGTGTGGCCAAAGGATGAGCTGGAGCTAGAGTTTGTCAACAAGGCGCACGCTCCGGGGGATAACCTTGCGCTTCCTCGCACAGCTACGACATTGAGACTGATTAGCGTGGGTCCTCGAGACCGTGTCTACCCCGATCATTCGTTTGTCCTCGATATCGACTTGGATTACTTCGCCTGCAACAAAAAGCCGGATTGGAAGTTGGAGGTCGAAATCACGGCATCGGCTTACGACGAGTTTTGCGCGAAGCCCTACCACATCTTGCGTTTGCCCTCCGATAAGGTACTTGCGAGAAAGCGAAATGGGTCGTACTTCCTCGTCTTTAATGACAACAATACGAACATGAACGACAGCGCGAGCGAACAGACTGAGATAGCTTCCATTGATGAGCGGGCGGATCAGTTCCTTCGATATCTTAAGGAACTGCCCGCCGTACCTTCTTTCATTTGTGTTTGCCGTTCCGTTTACAGCGGGTACACGCCACGGAAGCATGCACGCTATGTCGAAGAGCGGATAATCGACGCAGTGTCCAGCCGGTTTCCCATACATCGTCTGACTTTGGCCGAGATCGTTCCGGAAGAGGCGGCTTTGGCAAAGCTGATCGCTTGTTGAAAATATTCGCCATCCCGAGTAAGTCAGGCTGCACTTCCCGCGAGGGCTGCTTCCAGAGCCTGCACGCGGAACCGACACCACGAGAGGCATTTTCCAGACCTGTCAAGAGAATCGATCGGAATCGTTTCGCTGGCGTAGCTTATCTGCAGGAAGGTTCAGTTGAAAAAGCCCCCCCTCTTTCGGAAGCATGTGTTGCAGATAGAACCGCATCGCAGCTGGTCCGCGACAACCTGGAGGCGCCATGTTCCAACCACAGGACCAACAGGGCGAGGGTTCATCAACGCTGAGGGAAAATTCGTGTTCCAAAAGCTCGAAATCATTTCCCGGCCATCGGCCCCGGTCGCCAATACAGAGCACATGATCCCGGCCAATTCCAAGAGTCTGAAACGCATCGAAGAGATTCGCCTTGGCCGCACCAGGTGCGAGGATATCAATCGAATGGGTAGACGTAACGACTTGAATCCCGCGGACACCGCTGCGCCTCGCGTATGCGCCGGCAAGATGCCACAGGGTATGGCTGGAGCACAGACGTTTGGCTGCGATCGTAAGCTGGCGCTGGCTCGAACTGATCGTCGCCACGTGGCGAAGAAAGGGATCGGACTCAAGAGCAGCCTTAAGAGGCTGCAAATCGAGGCAAAGTTCATCGCAGCATTCGCTCGGCTCCAACCGTACGACGTTCGATCCGTTGGCCGACCCGAGCCAGACATTCTCGCGCAAACTGGAATCGAACTTGCTTATCAGATGCGACGCCAGCCGATGGTCTCGTCCGGTTGCAATACCAATCACAACTCGATTGCGCAGGAGCGGGTCGAGTAGTTCAACCACATCGGTTACCCGGCCTTCCTCAGGCGGACACCAGAGGGTTCCGTCATAGTCGACGATTAACGCTCGAAACTCCTGACTGTTGAGTCTCGCGATTTGATGGTCAAGAATCCGCATGAATGAATCGGATATACCCTCAGACTGAATTGACAATCCCAATGCGCGTGCCTTGCGACGAAATGCGGCAGTCGGCCAATCCATCAGGACTGGGGATGTAGTGGAATTGTTGCCGGTTTGCATCGTGCCGAACGGCTGTGGCGTTGTCTCAATCGAAGGCTCGGGGCGGTCCGAATCGTCACGAGTTGCCTTGATCGACGCGTTCGCGCCATGAACGGTCCCGAAGAATGCGTCCTCGAAAATGGCCGCGAGTTCGGCTGCTGCGTTAGCAGGAACCTCGGCCCACACCACGGCATTGGCGCTGCGGGCAATCCGGCACAATTCCCCATGGGCGCCGCAGAGCACGCCCAGCTTGCACGGCTCATAGGCCACGCAACTTTCAAGCGCACCAATTAGGGCGGGCGTTTCCGGCTCCAGCCCGACGATCAGCACTCCATTGGAAGTGAGATAGGGAACGCTTCGAACTAATTCTTCGATTCCGCAACACCGAGTCAGTATCCCGAACCGGCGCTCATACATGGTGGCAAACAAGCGGGCCGCGAACGTTGAGTGGGGCGAGGAAGCAAGGAGGAGGGGGTCAGGTTGTAGCGCGGAGATGAGATCTCGAACGGAAGCAACTTTGCGAGCGTATTGCGGGGACGGATCTGCCAAAGGCACCTCGGAAATGAGCGACGCAGAATGTTGAGTCATATTGTCTATCGCGCTTGGGTCCTGCGATTGCTATAACCCGCGTTATCCCCTAGGTCAGACGAATCGTACTAAGGCTCGACAACCGGGGCAAGCCAGGATACGTGTGATAGAGTCACGTCATGCGCCTGGCGGTAATGGTCGGTGTTGTTGTGGTGTTCGCGGTGTTAGTGGAGCGCCCGGTGGCGGGATCGTCTACCGATTACAAGGCACTATACGAGGCGCACCGCTGGTTTGAATTGCGCAACGCGGTGATGAAAACCAGTAATGCACCACCGCTTTATTGTGGAGCAGTGGCCGCTGCTTTCAACGATAGACCCCGTGCCGACACCATTCTGAACAAACTAATCCACTCTCCTAGTGCTGCCAAGGACGACGTGTATGAGGGTTATAACATCCTTGCGCATATGCTGCTCGACGCCGGGCAGTATCGGCAATTCGGTGTGATCGTCAGAGAGAAATGGCGTGTATTTCCGGACAAAGCCGGGGAAGAACTTAAGGACTATGGAGCATTCTTGAGCCTGCCCAACCAGAAGGTGGGGGCCCCGGGACGATCGCTAGTTAGTATCAAAGAACAAACGTGGATTCCCCTGACGATCAATGGCAGTCACGCGGAATATTTTTTCGATACCGGTGCCGTGCCGGCAATGAGCGAGTCAGAAGCAAAACGTTTGGGAATGACAATACTGGACAGTGACGGTACGACCGGCACAAGCACTGGGCAACGCGTCGGGTTTCGGATTGCTGTGGCCAAAGACCTGGCCGTGGGTGGAACCAAGTTCCGGGATGTCTCCTTTTTGATCTTTCCAGACGACCAGAAACCTTGGGCAAGTCTCCCGCCGGGCCGCCGCGGACTGCTTGGCATTCCCGTGCTATTAGGATTGCATCGCTTGGAGTGGTCAAATGACCAAACGCTTAGAGTTGGCGGAACCTCAAGTAAGCACGACATCCCTTCGTCGAATTTGTACTTCGACGACGATCATCTGGTAGTGCTGGCCACGTTTCAGGATCGCCCGATTGCGCTCACTCTTGATACGGGGGCGGAAACAACGGACCTGTATGGAAAGTTCGCTACTGAGTTTTCTTCTTTGATA
>JBAPOI010000869.1:0-19177 GCA_049279555.1 Candidatus Sulfotelmatobacter sp. | reverse complement strand
GAATAACAGTGTCAGGTTACCAGCGGAGACCGGGCCGGGGTGCATCGAAGGCTAACCTCCGTGCGCGAAATCCACGCGGCAACGCGCTATAGTAAAAGTCAACACTGCGAAAATCGTGAAATTGCGTCTTGCATCGAACTCTCTGTATTGCTCCCGTTGGGCACTGCCGCTGGCGGTCGTTGTCTTCCTGCTCGGACTCTCGGCCTGCAATCGCAGCCGGCATCGAGTGCTGGAGGTCAATTACGTTTCGGCGGTGCAGGCCACGCTTCGCGATCAGGTAGCCACCATCTACAACCGAGTGGGCACGGTGAAGAACGGAGAGCGTGTCGAAGTCCTGGAGCGCGAGAAGCGATTCTCTCGCGTGCGCACCGCATCCGGGCTTGAGGGCTGGATTGAGCAGCGATACCTGGTTGACCAATCCACTTACGAAGCCCTTCAAAAGCTCACGCAAGAGAATCTCAACGATCCTGTGCAGTCCCCAGGCGTGTTGCGCAACGACACGAATATGCACGTTACACCGGGGCGTGAGACTGAGCACTTGTATCAGCTGGCAACTGGAGCGAAGGTTTCGGTGCTGAAGCGCGCCACGGCGGAGAAACAACCCGGAGCAGTCGCGGTACACACGAAAACTGGCTCGAAAGCGGCCTCCGGTCCAGCTCTTGAGGATTGGTGGCTGGTACGCGACTCCGAAAACCGCGTGGGCTGGGTGCTGGGGCGAATGGTGGATCTCGATGTGCCATTGGAAATCGCTCAATACGCCGAAGGTCAGCGCCTGGTCGCATTTTTCGCATTGAATCAGGTCGAAGACGCAGGCAAAGAAGGAGCCGACAAGAAAGTTTCGCAATATTTGTGCGCCATCACCGAGCCGCACGACGGGTCGCCTTATGACTACGACCAGATTCGCGTCTTCACCTGGAATGTGAGAAAGCACCGTTACGAAACCGCCTACCGCGAGCATGGACTTAACGGCGTTCTGCCGATCACCGTGGCCAGTGAGAATTTCGACAAGGAAGGAACGCTGCCTGTGTTCGTTCTGCGCGTGACCGACGATACCGGGAACGTGAGCGAGCGCAAGTACAAGCTGAATACGCCAATGGTTCGGCGAGTGCTGGCTCCGGGGGAACAAAAGGAAGCGCCGCACGCCTCGCTGAAACACCGGCGGCACTAACAGTAAATGCTAGCAGTAAAAATCCGAGATGCTCTGCACGACCCAGCGTTGTTCTTGCTCCGTGAGTTCGGGGAACATGGGCAACGCTAATACTTCTTTCGCGGCGCGTTCGGCCTCTGGAAAATCACCTTCGCGATAGCCCAGATAAACGAAACACGGTTGCAAGTGTAGAGGAATGGGATAGTACACTTCCGTTCCAATCTTGCGAGCGGTGAGAAATTCGCGCAATTCGTCACGACGGTAAGCGCGGACGACATACTGATGGAACACATGATGGGCGGCAGCCGCAGTGTGCGGTAATTGGATCGGGCCGCTTTCGTAAATTGCGGATTGACGATCGCTATTTGTCGATTGAGAAACTCTTGCCAGTCCAGCCTCGGCGAATAGCCGATCATAAGTGGCAGCGCGCTCGCGGCGTGCTTCGTTCCATCCTTCTACATATTTCAACTTCACGCGCAGGATTGCGGCTTGCAGCGCATCGAGACGGCTGTTCCATCCCAACTCATCGTGAACGTAGCGTCGCGGGCTGCCGTGATTGCGCAGGCGGCGCATATGCTCCGCCATTTCCTGATTGTTCGTGGTTACCAACCCGGCATCACCGTATGCGCTGAGATTTTTTGTAGGATAAAAACTGAACGCGGCGGAAACGCCCATCGAACCGGCATTGCGGGCCTTGTCCGGTTCATTTTCCCACCTTCCGCCGATGGCCTGTGCGGCGTCTTCAATGAGCGACAGATGGAATTCGCGCGCCAGATCTAGCAGAACGCCCATGTCGGCGCACTGGCCGTAGAGATGCACCGGGAGAATCGCTCGGAGCTTATCATGTTTGGCGCGCCGCAGGAAGGACTCTGTCTTAACGGGATCGAGATTGAACGTCAGCAGATCGATGTCGGCGAATACCGGACGCGCGCCAATGCGGGCGATGGCGCTGGCGGACGCAAAGAAACTGAACGGTGTAGTGAGAACCTGATCGTCGGGCTGCACTCCTGCCGCGGTCAAGGACAACCACAAAGCGTCGGTGCCAGAGGCGCACCCCACAGCATCTTCCGCGCCGCAGAAGTCCGCGAGCTCGCGCTCGAATGCCTCGACCTCAGCGCCCAGAATGTAATGCTGCGACGCACAAACACGTTCGACCGCAGCCAGCACTTCGGTGCCGATCTGGACATATTGCCGCTTCAAATCCAGCATGGGAACGCCGTCGAACGCCTTTGCGCTCTGCGCCGGAGCCCGTTTTATCAATTCACTCTTTATCGATGATGGGGTCACGGAAATGTCGATTGTAGCAGGACGGCTTGCCACGTCAGGAAGTGGTCAGGATGGCGCGACCCAATCAAACAAGCCAACAGAATACTTGTTTCTACCATTTCTCATACCGACCTCCATAAACTCGTGAGGTTGCATCGCTCCCACACTGACAGTTCGTATGTATGTGAATGATAAAACTATGTGTTACTCTCTCGCTAGTTTGGAGCTTTAGCTGCTTTAGAGTCTCACACTGGCGGGGCGGCGCTTCTTAGATTTTTCTAGGCCTCGGGAGTTCAATACAAAGACTGGGGCGAAACTTCGCCACCGGTTTCGATTCAATTCGCTTTTTTCTGTCAAATGGGGAGGACCAATGCGAGGGTTGAGAAATTTCTTCGGATTTTGTGCGGTTGTTTTGTTTTCTGCCGTCCTGTCGTTTGCACAAACGGGATCGATTGCCGGAACCGTCTCAGATTCCTCTGGCGCAGTAGTGCAAGGTGCCGAGGTTACAGTGCGGAACGCTGCGACGAGCGAATCGCACAAGGCAACCAGCGACGCTTCTGGCACGTTTGCCCTCACGACTCTTCCGGTGGGCGCGTACGAAATTAACGTCAAGAAGGATGGCTTCAAGCTCTTCCACGTACCCAGCATCGAGTTGACTGTAGGCCAGACCCTCACGGTGGATCCTAAACTCGTCCCGGGAGCCACGGGCGAAGAAGTAACGGTACGGGCTGATGCAACTCAAGACGTAGATCTTGAGTCGTCGCAGATCAGCAACCTCGTCGATCAGAGGCAGATGGAGAGCTTGCCGCTGATTACGCGCAATCCCTACCAACTGGTATTGCTGTCGCCCGGAACATCGCAGACCGACAGCAGCAACGCAGGGATTTCAGTTAACGGAGCTCGCGACCGAAATAATAACTTCATGCTCGACGGAGTGGATAACAATGACACCTCCGTGCCTGGCGGGATCGGCGGAGTTCTCAGTGCTAATCCGGAGTCAACGGAAGAATTCCGCGTCATCACAGATAACTTCAACGCCGAATACGGGCGCAACACGGGCGCCATTATTAACGTAGTTACCAAGAGCGGCACCAATTCGCTGCATGGTAACGCCTATTACTTCGGTCGTTGGAATGGCTTCGGTGGTGCGCGCGACTTTTTCAACCCAGGCGCAGGAGCTGATGCGGGACCGATGAACCCTTATATTCGCCACCAATTCGGCTTTTCCATTGGTGGTCCGATCATCAAAAACAAAACATTCTTCTTCTTCAACGACGAGATGGACCGCTTCCGCACGACCTTGACCAGCCAGGCCACGGTGCCCACTCAGGCCTTCCTAAATGGACAGTTTAATTACACATATTCTGATCTTGCAGGCGCGCAACATACCGTTCCTATTGATCTCACGCCTACGGGAGCAAATAACCTCACGGGCCTGCCTGAAGACGCGACGATCCAGAAGGTATTTGCGAATTATCCGATCGCATCAGCGGCATCCTCGGCTGACGGCATATCAGGCAACCTGTTCTTTCCGACCAGTTCGGCGACGAGTACGTACAATCCCACCATCAAGCTCGATCATCACTTCAGCGACCGCGAATCTCTGAGCTTGCGCTATGGCTACAACCACTTCTTTGATCCTGACCCGTTCCATTCCGATATCCTGCCCCAGCCAGCGGGATTAGGAGCGATTGCTGAGAAGGCCATATCGGAAGGGTTGGCTGCGCAGCTCACCTCGACCCTAAGCAATAGCCTGGTCAACAATTTTCAATTTGGGTGGAACCATATCTATGCGGCTTTCTATCTAACGCCAACCACTACGAACGTTCTCAATGCTCCTGGAGGAGTGGACAGCTTCGGAAACGGCTGGGACTATAGCATGTTTCCCTTCAACAGCTTCGCTAGCGGCTTGGGAGGATCGGACTCCCAGGCTCGAAAGACGGGAACGATCAGCTACACCGAGAGCCTTAGCTGGGTTCACGGAAACCATACGTTCAAATTCGGGTTCGATTTCCGGGATGTTGGAGAGAGCGGCTATGATAATTTTAGCTCACGTCGCCAACTCATCCTCGACCCAGAGACAAACTTCAGCGGGTTCAATCCAGGTATTGTGAATGAAGTGGATTCGCACGGCAATGACATTAACTGCTCTGATCTCGACGCCCAAGGTAACCCCCCGCCAAATTGCATCGCAAACGACAGGGCACTTGTGGATGGCGCGAATGCATATTGGGGTTTCGTGATTCAGGATTCCCAAGCCCAGTTTTTCAACAAGACTCAGGTACGGCAACCTTCAGACAACAAGTTCTTCAAGCAGCACGAATTCGACTGGTATGGTCAAGACGCTTGGAAAATTCGCTCGAACTTCACTCTGAGCCTCGGATTACGTTACCAATACAATAGCGTTCCCTACGAAACCAGCGGAAACCTTTCCAATCTACTGCAGGATCCAGGAAGCTTCGCGACTGGCCAGCCAGTAACCTTCAGCGTCGTGGGCCCCGGCTCGGGCCACTCGCTTTATCAGCCCGACTACAAGGATATCGAACCGCGAATTGGCTTCTCATGGGACCCGTGGAAGGACGGGAAAACCGCCGTGCGAGCTGGCTTCGGCATTTTTCATGATCGCACCTTCGGCAACGCATTCGGTAACGTGCGATCTGATCCGCCTTTCCAAGCAACGTTTTCTAACTTCACTTTCGACACCCTGAACGGTCTCTTCGGCTCGGGCGAGTTTCCCGGGCAGATCCCGACCCAGCCGGTTTCGGCGTCGATTCCCGACGGCAGCGGCATAGCCGAAGTGGTTTTCGATACACATTTTCCCAACGCCGCCAGCAACAACTGGAACCTTGATATTCAGCGGGAGTTGCGTGGCAACAACGTGCTGGACATTGCCTACGTTGGAGCAATGGGAGTGCACGTTTGGGGTCAACGAGACGGGAACCCGCCTGACCCCAATCTGGTGGCGCAGTTGGTAGCATTTTGCAGCAACCCCAATAACTCGTTCGACAATCAATTTACAGAGGCAAACTTCGGCGGACCGAACAGTTGCACGCCAAATACAGTGAGCAGCACGGATTTGTACGAGGGCCTGCAGTTCGGCGATCTGCCGTTCAACGCAGTAAACAACAATGCATTGTTGCAGCCTGATTATCAGATCGACGAGTTCAATTCCATCTATCACGCGTTGCAAACGAAGTTTGTGCACCGCATGAGCCACGGGCTGCAGTTCCAAGCCGCGTACACCTGGTCCCATGCTCTCGATAATGCGGTGGATCCTTTGACCCCCGCGGTCGGGGCGCGAACGTTCCCTCGCAACTCACTGGATCTCAGACAGAGCTACGGTAATTCCGATAACGACACTCGGCATGTCCTGGTTCTCAACTACATTTATGAGCTGCCGTTTGGACGCGGCAAGGGCTACTTGAACCATGGTGCGATGGGCAGAATCATGGAAGGCATAGAACTAGACGGGATATTTACTGCGCAAACCGGACATCCGTTCGTTGTTCGAGGAACCGAAGATACACAGAGGACCGGGATTGGCGCCTGGGGTTACCAGGTTGGAGACCCATTCGGGCCGCCGGCAGGGTCCGGATGTTCAGCGCAACTTTCCGCACCGGGGTCTGGTTTTGCGTACATCAGTAATCAGTGCGCTTTCACCAATCCTCCCTTTGGGCAGGCTTCTAACAACGAGCGCAACCAGTGGTATGGGCCGGGATTCTGGGACTGGGACGTGACCATTGCTAAGAGAATGAGCATTACCGAGCGTGTGAAGGCGGAACTGCGCTTCGAAGGCTACAATATCTTCAACCACCCGCACTTCCTTAATCCCGGAACAGATGCTTCCGCACTCGGCAATTTGATCGGGCAGCCCGGGTTTGGAGTGATTACCAGCACCTATACCCAGCCCGACGGAACCACTTCGGCGCGTCAAATCCAGGTTGCAATGAAGGTCATCTTCTGATTTCCTTCATCGTTCGTTCTCCAGCGGCCTGTGCGATTGCACAGGCCGTTGCTTTTTCTCGGTCCCTACTTGCGAGGCCTGATGAGGTGTTGAACATCTCTTAAGCTGGAAATCGATATTATCAACCAGGCTGGAGACGAGAATTGAGTTTTACAGCCTCTTCAACCATACGCAATTCACGGCGGCTGGTATCGTCACAAACATCAACCAAGGAGCGAATTTCGGACGAGTGTTCCAGGATGCCGGTCCGCGGTTGATCTAGTTAGCTACGAAGTTCTACTTCTAGCCAGTCAGCTCTTGGAGCGCCCGAATGGTACGCTTCTGTCTTGTCTAACATGTTGATCCTAGTCCGGCTCAGGCACCTACATTTTTGTTAATGCGACCGGACTACTTGCGCTAAGTTGATGACTTGCGGAAGCCTCAAAACAAGCGGCCGACTCGCCTTCTCATACTATTTATCGTATTTATCTCCGTAAACCAATGTACCTTTCTGGACAATTGCGCCGGACGGAGAGTTATATCCATGAAAAGACTAACTATTATGTAATCGCTGTTTTGGAACGTTAGTTGCTTTCATTATAGAGTTCGAATCCCTGTTATTGCGACTAAACGCAAGAGTCGAACCGGGCACGGTGTCCGAAACTATCACCGTAGAAGCTAACCGGGCTTTTTTCCCTTTGTAGTCCGAGGAGGGTCGTGTTTGGCCGATCCTCGTCGGTGTACCTCTCTGCCGTACTCGTCACTTCGAGGTTTAGGAGGAACATTATGAGACAGGGCGTGCGAAATCTCAGGTTTGTAACTTTCTTTTTTGCGCTTTTCGGGTTGCTGGCGTTGAGCGTTAACCTGTATGGCCAGGCTACAAGCGGCAACTTAGCCGGTACCGTCGTCGATCCATCCGGCGCAGCCGTGAACGGCGCCACTGTGGAAGTCGTGAACGTGGCCACTGGCCAGAAGGCGACTGCTACCACAAAGGTGCAGGGCGAATACCTCTTCGGCGATCTTCCTGCAGGCACTTACAAGCTTACCGTGAGCGCTGCAAGCTTTAAGACCACGACGATTGATAATGTCCCCGTCGACATCAACAAGACGGGGACGACGAACGTAAAGTTGGAGCTCGGCACTGGTTCCACGGCGATCGAAGTTTCAGGCGTAGCCCCGCCAGTCGACACCACCACTGCACAGCTGCAGTCCACCTATACGGAGCGCTTAGCTCAGGATTTAGGTCTTACCTCCGCCGGCGGTGCTGGCGCAGGCGTTTTGAACCTCTCGCTGCTGAGTCCCGGTGTAACCAATGGAAGCGCGATGGGAGATGGCGTTGGCCCTTCGGTTGGAGGTCAGCGTCCCCGCGACAACAATTTCACCGTCGAAGGTGTCGACAACAATAGCAAAACCGTGACTGGCTCACTCATCACGATTCCGCCGGAAGCAGTCGACAACTTCACTCTGCTTTCGAATCAGTTCAACTCCGAGTTCGGTCACTCTTCCGGCGGCCAGTTCAACACCACCGTCAAGAGCGGCACGAATAGCTTTCACGGCTCGCTGTACGAGTACTTCAGGAATCGCAACCTCAATGCGGTGGACGAAACCTGGGTGCAGCAGGGGCTGACCTCGAATCCACGATTCGATGCCAATCGGTTCGGAGGTACTGTCGGCGGTCCAATCATCAAGGACAAGCTATTCTTCTTCACCAACTTTGAGCGCAACCCGGTGGGCTTCATTTCAGTGGGCGGCGGCGCAGTGTTGGCTCCGACTGCGGCTGGATTAGCGGCGATGGGCGGCGATCCAGGCTTGAGTGCGACCAATTTCGGGATTTTCCAGAAATATGTCCCCGTGGCGGCAACTCCTGCTGCCGCGCCGGACAACTGCTTTCCATACAATGGAGGTGGGGTGGGAGGGTTTAGCAGCTTTAGCGCGCCGGCAAACGGAACATGCGCGGCCGGATCTGTGGAGGTTGGCGATGTTCCGATAGTGCCAGCGGCATGGCAGAGTTGGACAAACTTCGTTCAGTCTGTCGACTTCAACATGTCGGCCAAGGATCAAATCCGCGGACGATTCATTTACAACAAAGAGAATCTTCTAGACAACGGAGCCCAGCTGGGGACGTTCTTCGCACCCTATGCGAACACCTTCGAACTGGCCAGCGTCAGCGAATACCATGCTTTCACGCCGAATGTAACGAATGATTTCCACATCGGTTTCAATCGTTTTAATTCGACACTACCGGCTGGCAACTTCAAGTACCCTGGGTTGGATGCGTTTCCAAATATAACGCTGTTTGACCTCGGCAGCGGGTTGAATATCGGGCCTGACGGTAGCGCTCCGCAGTTTACCGTGCAGAACCTCTACCAATTTATCGACAACATCAGCGTGGTCAAGGGCAGACATACCCTGAAATTCGGCGGCGAATACCATTGGTTCATCTCACCACAAGGATTCACCCAACGCTCTCGCGGCGACTATGAATACAACTCGACGCAGATCTATCTTGAAGATCTAGCTCCAGATAACTTCGGACAGCGCAGCACAGGCTCCAGCACCTATTATGGCAACCAGAAAGCGATCTACTGGTTTGCTAATGATACCTGGCGCGTAAACCAGCACTTGAGCCTGAATCTTGGAGTTCGGTACGAGTACACAACAACACCGATTGGCGAAGACCGGCAGATACTCAACGCCGTCGCCAACACCCCGACTCTCCTGGTCGCCCAGGCGAACAACCAGCCTCTGGTGTTTGGGAAGCCCCAGGCACCCAAGAACAATTGGGCACCGCGCATTGGCTTCGCCTACTCACCCGGATCGAGAGGAGATACGTCGATCCGCGCAGGTTTCGGATTGGCCTATGACACCCTGTACGACAATATCGGGGTTCTCGCGGTACCGCCGCAAATTGGCTCCACGAACACCGTCGGAGTTGGCGCAGCGCCTGCGCCTTTGAGCGCCAATTTCCTTGCCAATGGCGGCCTCTCTGGGGGAGGTGGCAGTGGCATTACGGTGCTGGATAGAGCTGACGCTATAGCTAACACCGCGAACTGGATTCCGAACCAGGTGAAGGATCCCTACTCCATCAATTGGAACTTCGGTGTGCAGCACTCGTTTGGAAAAAACTACACGGCAGAAGTCAACTATGTCGGAACGCGCGGGATTCATCTGAGCTTCCAAGACATCGCGAACCTACAGTCGGTGGTTACCAAGGCGAATGCGCTGCCGACCTACACCCAGCTCCCCTCCCAAGCCACTCTTGACGCACTGCCAAGCAGCCTGGATATTTTGGGCGCTCTGCAAGGGGCGAACATAATTCCGGCGAATTACGTCGCTGCCGGATTTAGCAACGACGCGCTTACGGTATTTGTCCCGCGGGGCTGGTCCAGCTATCACGGATTGCAAACCGGGCTCACTCGCAAGTTCAGCAACGGTCTGACCATGCAGGCTGCCTACACTTGGAGTCATACGATCGACAACAGCACGGCGGACTTCCACACCAGCGACATCACGCCTCGGCGGCCGGAGGACTTCTTCAACTTCGCTCAAGACAAGTCGAACTCTGCCTTGGATAGGGCGCAGCGTTTCACCCTTGCCATGGTCTATGACCTGCCGTTCTTCAAGGGCGGGAACCGGTTCATGAAGAATATCGTTGGGAACTGGGCATTCAGCCCCGTTTACACTTTCGAGACCGGCGAATGGGTCACCGTGCAAGCCAACCGGGATGCGAACTTGAATGGTGACTCCGCTGGTGATCGGGGTATCCTGAATCCAGGAGGAACGCCTGGCACAGGTAGCGATGTCAATCCCCTAGTTGCGGCATCGGGACCAAACGCGGGATCAATTGTTGCGTATTGTGCCTGCGCCACGGGAGCTGTTACAGACATTGCGACGAACCCCAACGCCCAGTACATCCGAACGGGAGTTGGCGCTCTTTCCAACCTAGGTCGCAATACCTTGCAGACCCCGGGAACGAACAACTTCGATCTGGGCGTTTACAAGGACCTAGCCATCACCGAGAGGATGAAGTTCCGTTTCGGAGCCCAGTTCGGGAATATCATCAACCATCCCCAGTTCATTCCTGGAAGCAATCCAGGCTTTGGACTGGGTGTCAACGATGTGAATGGCTTCAGTTCAGTCGGGACAGGCTACAAGGCTTTCGTCACCCCGGGCGCGTCGACCTTCAACAAGCCCAGTTCGGTCTTTGCGAGCAATGCGCGGACCATCGCGCTTGTCGCAAAGTTCTCGTTCTAGCGTTGAACGTAGCATGATTTACTCCGGGGCCCCATCGGGCCCCGGTTTTTTGTTGGGTACCTTAATTTTTCTTGTGAGTACCGGCCACTGCAGTCAATCTAGTTCGAAGGGAATGTTGCACGTTTCAATATTCTCTATTTTCTTAATCTATTTCCCGAACAGCGGATAGTAGCTAGACGCACCCATGAAGAACAGCATCACGACGGACAGGAACGCATTGGCTCTTGAGGCCAAGCAGGTGCCGTCCCGAACTGCCCCAGGGGTGCCCTCGAAAACAACGGCTCACTAAGGTGCCTGAGCTGGACCAAAGATTCAGGGTGATAGAAAAAATGAGGAAGCGCCCCTCTCCGGCCTACTGTTTATCATATCTTGCTCCACAAACCAGTGTACATTTCTGGACAAGCGCACCGCACGTTAAAGCTATGTCTATGAGAAGACTAAGTGTTATGTGATCACTGTTTTGGAACGTTAGTTGCTTTGGCGATGGGGTTGAAGCAGTCTCCCCTGTCTGAAGTGCGGTCCGCTCCGTATTTTGTTCCAATCCGTTGTTGGAAAAAGTCGAGTTGGAGGGTTTCATGAAGCAGCGTGCATCTACCGTTTCGGTTGTTCTACTCACCCTAGGACTAGTATTCGGGCTCGCTTGGTCGACGCCAGCGAACGCCGATAACCTCTACGCCAAAATTCGCGGCACGGTAGCCGATCCATCTGGAGCCGTGGTAGCGGACGCGAAAATATCCGCGACCAACGTCGCCACCGGTCTTGGTTACAACGTCACCTCCGACAAAAACGGCTCATTTGAGTTCCTGCAACTGCCCATCGGCGATTACTCGGTCAAGGTGGAGAAGTCCGGCTTCAAGTCCTTCTCGGAAGGTCACATTCACCTGGATCTCGACCAGGTGTTTAGCCTGAAAGTGCAAATGGAGCTGGGCTCGGTCAGCGACACGATCACGGTCGAAGCCAATGCCGCCCAGGTAGAGAGCACTGACATGCAGCTCACCGCTGTAATTAGCGGCAACCAGATTGTCGACATCCCGCTGAACGGCCGCAATTGGACTCAGTTGATGCAGTTGCAGCCCGGTGTGCAGGCGTCATCCGACCGCTTCGGAGCCGGCGCTTACTCAACCAACGGATCGGAAAGCCAGCAGAACGCCTTCCTGATCAACGGCACCGACTCCAACGACAGCACGCTGAACACTCCGCTGGTGATTCCCAGCCCGGATGCTATCGGCGAAGTCAGCATGGTCAGCAGCACGATCAACCCCGAGTATGGCCGCAACTCCGGCTCGATCATCAACGCTGCGATCAAGAACGGTACCAACCAGTTCCACGGCTCGGCTTTCGAGTTCTATCGTGATACTTTCCTGGATGCACCGGCCTGGTTTGAGTTCGATCCCAACACGAACAAATCGTCCCCCACTCCTTTCCACCTGAATGAATATGGTGGCACGATCGGCGGACCGATCATCAAGGACCATGCATTCTTCTTCTTCTCGTACCAAGGCCTGCACGAAAGGACTCCGGACGCGGGCGCAGCCACCTCGGTACCGGTTTACACTCCGCAGGAAAGAACAGGAAACTTCTCCGACGTCACCGGCGGTGGCCCCTTCTCGCCTCCAGGCACTGGCCTTTCGCCGATCCCACTGACGGATTCCAACGGAGTTCTGCAACCGGCGGGCACACCTTATAGCACTCTCTTTCCGACTGGCAATATCCCAACCGCAGACTTGAATCCGCTAGCTGTAAAGTTGATGAATCAGTTTGTTCCCCTGCCGAATTCCGGCAATAACTACAATTTCAATCCCACCACGACTGAGACCAGCAACCAATACATCTATCGTGTCGACGACAGGCTGAGAGCGCAAGATAACATCTGGTTTTATGGCCTCTACCAGAACACTCCATCTGTAGACAGCATACCGTTTACCGGTTCAACGCTGCCGGGAATGCCTGAAAACGCCAAGCGGCATTATCAGGAATATACCGCCGACTATACCCATACCTTTTCGCCGACGACGTTGAACGAAGTCCGGTTCTCCTTCTTACGCTTCAATTTCGTTGCGGTAAACCCGGTGAATCCAATCAATCCGGCATCCTACGGATTTACCGGCATCACCCCGCAGAACTCTTCGATAGCCTCATTGCCTGTAATGAACGTCACAGGCCTGTTCGAACTCGGATTCAGCTCCAACGGCCCCCAACCGCGCATTCAAAACACCTTTCAAGTTGCGGATAACTTCAGCAAGGTATGGGGGCACCACACCTTCAAGGCCGGCTTCAGCATGGAGCGCCTCGAAATCAACAACCCGTTCTATAGCAACCTGAGCGGCAATTTTGCTTACAATGGCGGAGGGCCATTTTCTACCGGATTTTCCGGCGCCGACTTTCTGCTAGGTATTCCAGACAACTACACTCAGGGCAGCGGATCGATCGTGAGAGGCCGTGGGCGCGAATATTATGCCTACGTGCAGGATCAGTGGCAGGTGAGGCCGAGTCTCACCCTGACGATTGGAACTGGTTATGACATCGAGACGCCGTGGCGAAACCTTTACGCCAACGGAGAAATCATGGCAGCCTGGCGGCCGGGTCAGCAGTCTACTGTGTTCCCAACGGCACCTCCGGGCTTCGTTTATCCCGGCGATGCTGGCATCAACAAGTACGGTGGCGTGAATGTTCCCTATAAAGATTTCGCGCCCCGCTTGGGATTTGCCTGGAGTCCGGGAGGCAGCCGCGACTGGAGCATCCGCGGCGGTATCGGCCTGTATTACAACCGGTCGGAAGAAGAACTGGCGCTGCAAACCCTTCTGCAGCCTCCGTTTGCGCTGGGCACGAACGGTGCGTCTTCTATAAGTTCGCCAGCTTTTGCTACTCCGTTTACAACCGTAAACGCTGCCCCCGTCGGAGGTCTTCCTTCAGGCTCCAGGGCAAATCCGTTTCCCTTTGTTCCCCCTTCGCCGGGCACGACCAGCATCGATTTCGCTACCTACGCGCCGATCGGCCTCGACGTCAACGTGTCCGATCCGCGATTGACCACCCCAAGAACGACGAACTTCAATCTCAACATTCAACGGCAGATTTCTAAATCGACAATCGTCAGCGTGGGCTACGTCGGAAGTATCGGTCGGCATGAGGAAGGCGCCTATGATGCGAATCTCGCAGGGTCATTCCCAGGAGTCAACCCGATTCTGGCTGCCACTGGCTGTCCCTTTGGCTTGGCAATGGCCGGTTGTCTCCAGACCCCTATTACGGAAAACGCGAACCTAACTTGGACAAATGGGACCCCAGTGCCGGGCGCAACTCCCTACAATCTAAACGTTTATGGGCATCCTGGCATCCAAGCCACGGCCTACAACTCGAACTATAATTCGCTGCAGGTGGAGTTCAACCGGCATTTCAGCAATGGTCTGCAGTTCCAAGCCGCCTACACCTGGTCGCGGTACTTCGACGAGACTTCAAACTTGGAAAACAGCGCGTTCGACGCACCGGGAATCAACGGTTTTGATCCTAAGGACATGTATGCTCCGTCGGCCAGCGACGCGCCGCAGCGTCTGGTGCTGAGCTACAAGTACACGTTGCCGTTCTACAAGCTCTCCGGACACCGCTTGAGACGGCTGACTGACGACTGGAACGTGGTGGGCATTTACACACTGCAACATGGGTTCCCGATCCCAGTGTTCGATCTATTAGCACACTCGTTGACGTGTGATCTTTTCGACGCGTTCTACTTCTGTCCGGACCGGCCCAACCAGGTTGGAAAACCACAGATTGTGAATCCGCGTACCTACCAAACAACGGCGAACGGGGGCGCTGGAAACGGCGGCAACTACTGGTTCACGAACGGACCCACCGTATTCCCGATAGGCGCGCCCGGAAGCGGCATCGGTACGGCCAGCCGCAACCCGCTCTATGGGCCGGGAATCAACTATGGCGACATGGCGATCGAAAAGGACATTCGCATCGACGAGTCGAAATCTGTGCAACTGCGCTTGGAAACGTTCAACACCTTCAACCACGCCAACTTTGCGCCCCCTGGCAACTTCGGCACTAGCGAAGATGCTTCCGCGGCAGACACTGGCACCTTTGGAGAAATCTTCGGGGTTCGGTCTCTGACCACCAACGGCGACGGTCGAGTCGTGCAGTTGGGGGCCAAGATTTACTTCTAACTGGCCGAAACTAGACAAAAGAGGCATCCCGCAAGGGATGCCTCTTTATTTGCTCCTAGATTCCCCTAGGCCCTCTGCAAGTTCTCGGCCCTAAGCTTCTCGCTTTTGGGTTCAGCTAATAGCCAAGGGCTAAAGAGCTTTTGGCGCTCACCGTCCAAACACCGGGTAGTGGCTGGCCGCGCCCATAAAGAACAACATCACGACAGACAGAAATGCGTTGGCTCTCGAAGCCAGCAGGGCCTGACGAGCCATCGATTTTGCTTTGTCGGGTATGGGAGTGCCATTGGTGGCGTTGTCGCGGGTCCACTGGATAAGGCGCTTCTGAATGCGCCAGATTACTCCCCAGACGTTGAGCAGCATGACCCAACCGATGCCGCCGCCGATCCCGATCGAGAGGAGGCGGTTGCTCTCCCAACCATGGCTGTTTAAGCTCAGAAAGAGCCACGCAGCCGCGGCGGTGACCACCGCATAGACCACGCCAATGAATGCTCCTTTGTCGAAGATTCCCTTGCCGGGTATCAGGCACGCATAGAGGAGTCCCCAGACGATCGTCCAGATCGCAAAGAAGCTGCCCATTGCGACGCCGGAAGACGCACCGGCAAACCCTTCAAGCTGGGCGTTGTGGGCATCGGCGGCGACGATATTTCCCCAATAAATCAGGCCGGCCAGCACGGTCAGCGCGGCCGACATGCGGAACCACATGAGAGCGCGGGTCATCAGTGCGGGCATCACTTTGCCTTTGGTGGCGGCGTCGAGCTCCTTCATCAGTGGGACGTTCACCAAGTTGAAGAAGTAAAGCAGACCGATCCAGGTGATGCCGGCAAGGAAGTGGATCCAGCGCACGAGCATGAGAAAGTTCGTGTTGAAATCCTGGGGAAAGTGGATTTGGGGCCCAAAGAAAGCGGCTAAAGCGGCGTGTGCCATGAATTACCCTCGCTTATCTATATTTACTCAGGTCCTTGGTCTTAGGTGTTAGGTCTTCGGCAAATCCTAAGGCCCACAACCTGAGACCTGCGAAAGTCAGGATCAATATCAGGGTCGGAATCGCCCAAGGCGCGATTGTACACAACGCTGGGACAATCAGTTCGGCGCCTCTGGGCTGGGACAGAAATGTCCTGAGCAAAGCCGACCGGCTCCCGCATCAGGAAAGGGAACTTGCCCGGGTCCATTGTGGGCTTTGCCAGGGACAAAGGCTGGGTTCCTCAAGTTCCGGGTTGAAAAGAACGGACGGACGCCGTATTGTACTCGCAGCTACCTGCCAGCTATGCAGCCTTGGGAAACTGGGCGGCGAAAAGGCAGACTGTCCCCCCATGTTCCTTAGCGGAAAGCCGTGAGGAACTCGCTGTTTGTTATGAGCTTCGCCCGAGGCGATTGCCGGAGGCGCAGATTGGAAAGATGCAGTTCAAAAGAACTTAAGGAGATCGGCTATGGATAACGGCAAGCCGGCGCAGAACATCCAGGATTCCTTCCTGAATACGGCCCGCAAAGAGCGGTTGAGTATCACGATTTATCTGCTGAGCGGAGTGAAGTTGACGGGCCGGATTCGTTCCTTCGATAAATATTCCGTGGTGCTCGAGGCCAACGGACAGGAACAGTTGATCTTTAAGCACGCCATCTCGACGATTGTCATGGGCCGGACAATGTCGCAGGCGCAAACGCACGGCGCACATGGAGCGCATCCCGACGCGAAGGCTGTGGGTGCAACGATGGCTGCGGCGGCGTCATCGTCGGTTTCAGGGGCGACGCCTCCGGCGGCCAGCGCTTCGGCCACTGAAGGGTAAGGCGTTTCCCGTTTGCGCAGTTCTCATCCCAAGAAGACCCGCGACCGCGCGCCTGCGGCTGCACGTGTGCCTCTCGGCGCGAAGACGGTGCGTCCTGAAGACGATCAGGAGCGCGCGTTTCTGGTAGGGATTGAGGTGCGTACGCGCGGACGCTCTGGAACAAAAGTTACCGCGCAGGCACAAGCTGCTCGTGAAGCTGCGATGCTGCAACCCGCGGCGAGCGGTAGGAGCGGAGCACAAAGCGCGTCGCACAGCGCCGGAAAATCCAACGGGCACAAGCCAGCCATTCCAGAATTTGATGCGGATGAATCTCTGGCGGAGTTGCGCACGCTGGCAGGAAGCGCGGGCGCGAATGTGGTCGGCGAAATTCTGCAGAGGCGCGACCGGCCCGATCCAGCAACTTTAATCGGTGCAGGCAAGCTCGAAGAAATCGCCGGCGCAGCCGCGTCTGTCGACGCCGACCTGCTCCTCTTCGATCACGATCTCACCGCGTCGCAGCAGCGCAATATCGAAAAGATCGTCAAGCGGCGGGTGATCGACCGCACGCAGCTCATCCTCGACATTTTTGCGCGCCACGCACGAACGCGTGAAGGCCAGCTACAGGTGGAACTGGCGCAGCTACAGTACATGCTGCCACGCCTCGCGGGTCGTGGCGTGGAAATGTCGCAACTCGGTGGCGGCATCGGAACGCGCGGTCCCGGTGAAACGCAGTTGGAAACCGACCGAAGAAAGATTTACCGGCGTGTGCGGCATGTAGAACAGCAACTGGAAAACGTGCGGCGCATCCGCGCGCAGCAGCGCCAGCGGCGGGAGTCCGCGCCGGTCGCGACCGTGGCGCTGGTCGGCTACACCAACGCGGGGAAATCGACGCTGTTCAACGCGCTCACGCAAGCCTCGGTGCTTTCTTCGCCGCGCATGTTCGCCACGCTCGATCCGACGATTCGAGCGGTGGTGCTGCCCTCGAAGCGCAAGATCCTAATGTCCGACACCGTGGGATTCATTCGCAACCTGCCTCACACGCTGGTCTCGGCGTTTCGCGCCACGCTCGAAGAGGTGCAGCGGGCGTCTCTGATTGTGCATGTGTCTGACGCGAGCAGCCGACTCTCCGCCGAGCAGGACGCCCAGGTGGAGATTGTTCTGAAAGAGCTTGAGGCTGAGAAGAAGCCGCGGCTGCGGGTGATGAACAAAGTCGATCTGCTGGATGAAGAAGTCGCCGATAATTTAATCAACGACTCTCTGCGGGAAGACGCTCAGTCTCAAGGAACTGGTTCCGACGGAATCAAGACCGTCTACGTTTCCGCAGTTGAAGGCACGGGCCTGGATCGGCTGCTGGCGCGCATCGACGCCATGATCGAAGAGGATCGAGTAAGCCGCGTGCATTTACGCGTGCCGCAAAAAGAAGGCAAGGTGCTAGCCATGCTGGAAGCGAAGGCGCGGATTTATTCGCGGGCTTACAAGGATGGGGCGGTGGAGATGGAAGTGGAGGCGCCAGAGTCGGTAGTGAGAAGGGTTAGGGAGTTCCTCGTGAACTGACTTTGTGATGTCTATTCGTGGGCGAATTACGATAGGAGACTGTGAATACTGATGGGTCGAAACCCGCAGATTTTGCAGGAAGGGATTTACGTCGAGCAAGCCTGGAGGGTGCTGACTTGCCGGGCGCTGACCTTCGCGGGGCCGATTTGAGTGGCGCAAATCTAGCTGGCGCTAATCTCGCTGGCGCGGACTTCCGCGGCGCAATTCTCGACTCCGCCAACTTTTACAAAGCGACGCTATCCGCATCGAACCTCTTCGGTTGCGAATTACTCTGGACCGACTTTATCGAGACAAACTTGGAGGGCGCGCATCTCGGGAAGGCAGTCTTTCGAGATTCTTCCCTACGGAGAGCGATTCTCCGCGGCGCGAGTCTCGCCTACACAGTAATCACTCGAAGCAGCCTCCGCGGCGCAGACCTGACGGGAGCGCATTTGTTCGGGACGGAGCTGGACGGCGCGATCCTTGAGGGAGCAGATTTCTCTGACGTCCGTTGCGCCGGTTCACGCTTTTGCAACCTCGACCTAAGCGAGGTCAAGGGCCTCGCGAGCGTACGCCATAGCATGCCGTCTTCGATTGGTGTCGAAACCCTGGTTATGTCCGGGGGCAAGATACCCAGGGCTTTCCTTCTTGGCGTTGGAGTTCCAAAAACGATTTTGGAATATATTGTCTCCGCGAGCACTGCTCCTCTACAGTTCTACTCGTGTTTTGTGAGCTACTGCACCAAGGACGAGTTCTTCGCCAGACGGCTTCACCACGATCTCCTAGTACGCGACATCCGGTGTTGGCTTTTTGAGGAAGACGCGAAGTGGGGAGAAAAAGTATGGTCTGAAATTGATCGGTCGATCAAAATCCATGACAAAACAATCGTCATTTGCTCGGCTCATTCGCTCCAGAGTCCGCCGGTCCTACGTGAGATAGAAAGAGCTATCCAACGAGAGGACGTGGAGAGGCGCGACGTTTTATTTCCCGTGAGGATTGACGACTATATCTTCACCGCCTGGGACCATCCTAGAAAGGCCGACGTGATCTCGAAGGTTATTGGCGATTTTCGAGACCCGGCCCAGTACGAGACGTCGGTTTTGAAGCTGGTAGG
>JBAPOI010000868.1:0-13132 GCA_049279555.1 Candidatus Sulfotelmatobacter sp. | reverse complement strand
CGGCAATGAAAACGTCATCGCCTTTGGAAAGAAAAATTTTCTTTGGCTCTCCGGGATGATTTGCGAATCCGAAAAATTTCAGCGGAATCGGAGGCGGCGGGGCCACTGGTGGGGGCTGGAAGATTTTCGCGTCATCCTTCTTGCCGTCAGCCGTGCCAGGAGTAATCGGCTTGGGAATCTCTTCGGCCTGCGAGACAAAAATATTCCGGCCCGAGCCTTCGTACTTGATCTGTTCAGTAATGGCGAGTTGCTGCAGGTTCAGCGTGGGGTCGAGACTCTGAGGCGGGCGCACTTTCTTCGCTGTCCCGGCGCCCTTGCGCCCGGGACTAGGCGAAGGCTCGGGCATGTTCGTAACGGTCGACGTATTGGTCGAAGCCACCGTGGACGAGGAAGGCATCAACTGGAAGATGATGACCAGGAGCGCCACGACGCCCAGTGCGGCAGCCGCAATCGTCTTCGTCCGGTTATCGTTTCCCAGTTTCACGACGTCCTCGCCTTCAAGTAGGTCTCCAGCTTCATTTGCAGTTTGATGCCGTTCTGCTCCCCTGCAAGTTCGATACTGTTGATGACGAAAAGCATATCTGCGCGTTCCAGCGCGTTGATAAACCGCGCCAGTGACACGTAATTACCCGAGAGGTCGGCCTCAATCAGCACGGGATACAGCCCGCCGGCTGCATCCCCTTTTACTTCATATTTTGCCTGCTCGATCGTCACTCCATTCGCCGCAGCCAGCTTGCCAAATTGAGTGGCAATATCCGAGTCTTGCCCCGGGAATCGGGTCTTGTAAAAATCCGTGATCTGCTTGTTGGCGAGCACCACTTTCTGATCCAGATTCTTCAGCGGCGCCACGAGTCGCGTCTTCGTCCGCAAATCGTTGATCAATTGGTTCAGTTCGTCGCGCCGCGAAGACGCCGAGCCCACGATCGGTGAAAACAGCACCACCACCGCCAGTACGTCCACTCCCAGCAAAATCGCCAGGGCCGTCGTGATGTTTTTCCGCGTCTGCCTGAGGTCTGGCATCAGGGCGTACTCCGCTTAGGACTAGTCGTTGTTTTCTGGGCGGGCACCGGGATCGCCTCAGGCACGTAAAGCCCGCGAATTTCGAATTCGATGCTGTCTCCGCCGCGGTTTGTTGCGACGTCGGAGTGTTCCTTCACGATATGGGTTTGAGTGAACCGCCCCGAATCTTCCATGCGCCGGGCCAACTCCAGTGCGCGGTCGCGGGAATCGCCCGCCACTTCCATCTTCAACGACAATTGGTTGTCTTCATCCAACTCGGGATGGATCGACACCAGATGAATCCGTGGGGGCATCACCTTCTCAAGATCCTCGAGCACATGAGTCCACGAAAATTCTTTGCGCTCGATCAATTCGTTGAGAAATTGCGACTCATCCCGCGTGGTACGATTTTCAGGCCGATTCAAAAAGTCTTCTGCCTGCTGGCGGATTTGGTCGCGTTGCGCAATCTCCGCTTTCAACTCCGAGATCTGAGCGTGGTCAGCCCGTGCGGCACGCCAGCCCGAGATCGTGATTGCGATCAAGGCCAGCGTCAGGATTATTGCTGCCGCCAAAGCCGTACCCCAGCGCGTCCAAAACTGCCGCGCATCTTCATAGGGCCGGCTCGCGAGATTGATATCAAGACGCATAAAAATCAGTTTCTAGTTGCCAGTACCCAGTTGCCAGTCGCTACATTCACCATTGTGCTGGCGACTGAGTACTGGGTACTGGCAACTCATTTTATGAAATCAAAGCTCCCACGACCCCAGCCATCCGCCAGCGGGGAACCGAACCTCCAGTACTTACTCCTAACTGTGAAGAACTAATCAGTTCCTGAACCTCTGCTCCGGTTTGCGCACGCAAAGCCGGGGCCGCAGTGCTCGTGTCGGCTAGCCCTGCTACAAATATCTTCTCGATGTTTAGATGATACGTATCCTGGAAGAAAACCACGGAGGGGTACACTTCCTCGGCCAACTGCTCTCCCGTGATGGTAACCCCACGAGTATTTTCCAGAGTGCGGAAAAGCTGTAACTGGTCGGCATTGAGGATTGCGATACTCGTAGTGCGCGCGTCCACCTTTACCACCAGCGTAGGATGTTGTCCCTCAGCGACGCCGAGCGCCGCCAGCATCGAGGGCAACACCACGCCTGGACTGAATCCCGCCTCCTGGATCACCGCTTCGTAATCTTCCACGACGCTGGCCAAGGCGACTGCGGCCACCACGCGAACGCCCTCTTTCGATTTCTGCGCATGATAGGAAACTCGAGCTTTGTCTACGTCGAAGGGGAGAGATTTCTTCAGTCGAAACCGCACCACGCCGGCTGCTTCTTCAGCGTCCGACGGCAGGGAATCGAATTCCAGCAGCACGACCCTGACCGCGGCATCCGGCACCACAGCAATCACGTCGTGGGTTCGTCCAGCAACACTGCCGAGCGTCTCATGCACCGCTTCTTTCACCGCGTCAGCCTGGCGCAAATTCGCCTCGACCAGGTCTGGAACCACGCTGCCCGGCGCCAGTTCGCGTGCCGCACACGATTCCAGGCTAAGGCCATTTTCCGCAAGCCGGCCAACGAGCACGCGGTCAGCCGCAATTTCACACGCCAGCCTAGGTTTTGCCCCATTGGAATTCGAACTCATGTCAGGAGTCAACTCTTTCTATAATTCAAACGCTCTAGCCCGCGAAATGCAATAGCCGGAAGGGAACTCAGGGCAGCGACCAGTCGGTAAACCCCCAAAATGTCACCACAAGTCTTGGTTACCGCATAGCCTCGATGAACGTAACCTTGTTGATTTCTTTCAGGGTGGTCAATCCCAGCCTTACTTTATCGAGTGCCGATTCGCGCAGGAATCGCATGCCTTCTTCGCGTGCTGCCCGCCGAATTTCCGACGTTGGTTTCCGTGCCAGAATCATTTCCCGGATGCGATCGCTCAAGTCCAGCAATTCATGAATCGCGGTTCGGCCGCGGAACCCAGTGCCCGCGCATTCGATGCATCCTGGCCCTTCGTACAACGCGACCTTCGACCACTGAGCCGGATCCAATCCGCTCGCTTCCAGCACCTCCGGCGCATAATTTACTTGTGTTCGGCAGGACTCGCAAATCAATCGGACTAGTCGCTGCGCCAGAATGCAGTTCAGCGCCGAAACAAAGTTATATGGTTCGACACCCATGTTCAGAAAGCGTCCGATCACATCGACTACGTTATTTGCGTGCACCGTGGTGAAAACCAGGTGGCCGGTGAGCGCCGACTGAATCGCGATCTGAGCTGTCTCCTGATCGCGAATTTCACCGACCATGATTTTGTCCGGGTCATGGCGCAAAATCGAGCGCAATCCGCGAGCAAAGGTCAGCCCCTTTTTCTCGTTCACGGGAATCTGCGTAATGCCGCGAAGTTGGTATTCCACCGGGTCTTCAATCGTGATGATCTTGTCTTCGTCGGTCTTGATTTCGTTCACCGCGGCGTATAGCGTCGTCGTCTTGCCGCTGCCCGTGGGTCCCGTCACCAGCACCATTCCGTAAGGTTCTTTGATGTAGCGGCGGAACTTACGCAGATCGTCCTCGTCGAAACCAACCACTTCCAACGTGAGCGACTTAAACTTTTCGCTCATCGATTCTTTGTCTAGTACGCGGAGCACGGCGTCTTCGCCATGAATCGATGGCATGATCGACACGCGGAAGTCGATGGCTCGCCCGTTGTATTTCACGCGGAAGCGTCCGTCCTGCGGCACGCGGCGTTCGGAAATATCCAGTTCGCTCATCACCTTGATGCGCGAGATCACCGTCGAATGATGCTCTTTGCCGATCGGCGGCATCGCCTGCGTCAGCACGCCATCGATACGGAACTTGATCACCACCGAGTCGTCGCGCGTCTCGATATGAATGTCGGAAGCGCGCCGCTGCAGCGCCGTGAAAATCGTGGTATCGACCAGTCGGATAATCGGGCTGGTATCGCCCGCCGCCGTCAGCTTGTCGATCGTCAGTGTCTCTTCGGCGCCGGTATTCTCATCTTCGCGAATAATCTGGAAGCCTTCACTAGCCTCTTCGAGAACGCGCTGCGATTGTTCCGTCTTGGTGAGAATGTTGTCGATCTGCTTCAGCGTCGCGACTTTGGTGACGATGCGCTTCTGCAGCAGCAGGCTGATCTCATCGATCATCATTAGCTGACTGGGATCGGCGATGGCGATCGCCAGCTTGCCATCTGCCGTTTCCTCGAGCGGCACAAATTTGTAGCGGAACATCAACTCCGGCGAAAACTTCTTGAACAGTTCATGGTGCAACTGGAAGTCGGTGAGGTCCACAAACTCGCAGCGATAGCGCCGCGCCACATCCTGCGCCCGCTCCAGGTCAGTGATGGGATTCCCAGTCGTCACCATCTGACTGGCGTTCTCGCCGTGCACGAAGAGCGATTTCTTGTCCGCTGTCGCCATTCCTTGAATCATTTCCGGCCTCCGTCTCCGGGAGGCCAACCTTTTAGTGGACTCCCAGGGTGAAGATCGGCAAATACAGCGAAATCAACACCCCACCCACAAAAACTGCCATTATGATAAGAATTAAAGGTTCAATCAAAGCCATTGCCGCGCCAAGGGCTGTTTGTACGTCTTCTTCATAGAACTCGGCGACCGAATTCAGCATCGCCGGCAGGGCCCCAGTAGATTCACCCACTTCCAGCATCTCCACCGCCAGATCTGGAAAAATTTTCTGCTGCTCCAGGCTGGCCGCCAGCCCCTGCCCTTCCCGAACCCTGCCGCATGCCTGCATGATGCCCTTCTGAATACCGCGGCTACCCATTGATGTTGCCGCCGTCTCCATCGATGGCACCAGCGGTAACCCTCCCTGCAGTAGCGTCGAGAGCATTCGCGAAAAGGTCGCCACCTGATGCTTCAACCGGATATCCCCCAACAACGGAAGGCTTAGGATGAAGCGATCAATCTGGTCGCCGCCGCGGTCCGTCTTCCGCCATTGCCAGAGCAGAAAAACTGTCAACGCCAGTCCAATCGCGATAAAGGGAAAGTACTTCTGCGCATACACTCCCACGGCCATCATAAACAGCGTGATTGACGGCAGCTTCGCGTCGAGACTGTTGAACAAATCCGCGAATTTTGGCACCACAAAGGTGAACAAGAACATCACCATGATCGACACCACGGTCACCAGCAACGTAGGGTAAATCAGCGATACGAATAGCTTCTTGCGAAATGTCATCGCCATCCGCTGAAAGTTGATGTAGCGGGTCAGCACTTCGTCGATGTTTCCGCTCTTTTCTCCCGCCATCAGCGTCGTGGTGTAGATCTTCGGAACCACTCCCTGGGCCGCAAACGCGTCCGAAAGCAACTCGCCGCCTTTCACCCGCTCTCGAACGTTCTCCAGGATCAACTTCAGCCGCGCGTCTTTTTGCCGCTTGATCAGCAAGTCGAGCGAGTTCAGAATCGGCAGCCCGGCCTTGATCAGCGTCAAGAACTGCTGGTTATAGACCAGAAACGAACTCTGCTTAAGCTTGCGCTTTCGACCGGATAATCCGGTCGAGAGCAGCCCCTGGGGCTTGACCCAGTAGACCAGATACCCCTGCGACGCAAAGCGATCGCGCACCTCGTCCACCGAGTAGCCCTGCTCCACCTGTTGATGCAAGTGGCCGCGTTCGTCCGCTAGTTTTACGACAAATTCCGCCATCTACCCATGCTCTTCTCTGGGACTCTGTGCGTGACGCTTCCCAACCATCGCCTCTCCGCTCAGTCTAACATTCCCGCTAATTATCGCGAGGACAGATCAACCCAAGTAACCCCTTTCTAGGTATCGCAAGTAACCTGCCACAGAAAGGCTTGGAAGGCTTAGTTGCCCGGTACTTTTGGCGGGGGGATATATGGCCAGCTAAGGTCTGTGGGGGGAGCGGCACCCAGCTGTCCCTCCGAGCGAAGCTCGGAAGTCTGGCTAAGCTGCTTGCCCTAAGTACGCCCCTCTCGCCTCACGGTTCCAACTCACTCTCCACCGTCTCTGTCCCCGGCGGCGGACTAAATTCAAACCGCCCTCCCGCAATAGCCACATTCTCCTTCTGATCGCTGAATCGATACTCCGTCGCCGATCCATCCACCTGATCGATCACAATCCGCGTGATCCGGTGCTCCGGCGTCACCTCCAACAGGATTTCATTCACCCGATCCGCCATTGCCTGAGGCACGCCTCTCAGCACAACATCTCCTGCAGTCAAAGGTGCGACATCAGAAGCCAATGACAATCCATGTAACTCCTTTTCCAGCTTTGCCTTACCGAGCAGCAACGAAAGTGGAGAGCGAATGTCGTCGAGCTTCCGTGCTTCCGTCTTTCGCACCTGCCGGTCGCCCGGGACGTAAAACCACGCATCTCTCCCATCGCTCACAAAGAGCTTCTCCCTGGGAGAACGGTATTCCCACCGCATCTTGCCAGGTTTTTTCACTCCACCCTTAGCCAGCCAAAGCGTCCCGGTCTCCGTCCGCTCCATCCCCGATCCGGTATAAGTCTCAGTAAACTCCGCCTGCAAAGTACTGAGATGGTTGTAGTGATCATCCACGCCCTGGGCGATCACATGGACGTCCTCCGTTGCCGCTCCAGCCGACGACGCAAATGCCAGTAACAACGCCGAAATGGCAATTTTTCTCATGTCTGAATTAATTCTACCCCTTGGCCAGTGCATTTTTTTCTGCACTTGTACGGCTCTAGAAGCGTCAAATACAAGCTCAAACAATCCCGACCTAATTATTTGGAGGCTGATTCCTGTCCATACCCATCGAAGATTACGCAATGATTGGCGACTGCCTCACAGCCGCCTTAGTTTCAAAACAGGGCTCAATCGATTGGCTCTGTCTTCCTTACTTCGACTCGCCCGCCTGTTTCGCGGCGCTGCTCGGAACATCGGAAAACGGCCACTGGTCAATTGCGCCGGCGGATCCTATCCGTGCCGTTCGCCGCTCTTACCGTGACGGAAGTCTTATTCTCGACACCCAGTTTGAGACAGAAACTGGTTCCGCAACTCTCACCGACTGCATGTTGCCCGGTAGTGAGACGCCGGAACTTCTGCGCGTTGTCGAAGGCACGCGAGGGCAGGTCCGGATGAAGCTCGAACTCGTGATTCGGTTCGACTACGGCTCGGTAGTGCCCTGGGTTCGATCGATCGGCAATGGAATTTCCGCCATCGCCGGCCCCGATATGATCCGGCTGCTCAGCGATGTGCCGCTCCACGGCCAAGATATGAAGACTGAGGCAGAGTTCACCGTGAATGAAGGTCAGAAGATTTCGTTCGACCTCGCCTGGTATCCCTCGCATCGGCGCGAACCTGAGCCGGTCGTGGTTGGGACGGCCATTCAAAAGACGGAGAACTGGTGGCGCGAGTGGTCCGATCGCTGCACCTATCAAGGGAAGTGGCGCGATGCGGTTCTGCGCTCTTTGATCACCTTGAAGGGCCTCACATTCCAGCCCACTGGCGGCATCGTCGCATCGCCCACAACGTCGCTGCCGGAACTGCTGGGCGGCGTGCGCAATTGGGATTACCGCCTCTGTTGGGTGCGCGACGCAACTCTGACCCTGCAAGCTCTGCTGAATGCCGGATATCTGGAAGAAGCGCGAGAGTGGCGGGAATGGCTTCTGCGAGCCGTTGCCGGTAGTCCCTCCGAGCTCAACATCGTTTACGGCCTTCACGGCGAACGTCGCCTCACTGAACTGGAGTTGCCTTGGTTGCAGGGATACGAGAAATCGGCCCCGGTACGCACCGGGAACGCCGCCTACCAGCAATATCAACTGGATATTTTCGGGGAGGTTGCGAACACTCTTTTTCAGGCCCGCGAAGCGGGACTGGAAGCGCCCGAGCACGACCGCCATGAGATAGCGTTGGCCATGCTGGAATTTCTGGAAACCGCATGGGAACATCCCGATGAGGGGATTTGGGAAATGCGTGGTCCCCGCCGGCAATTCGTGCATTCGAAAATGATGGCGTGGGTGGCCGTTGATCGGCTGATAAGGTCGTCGGAAAAAGGCCGCTTCACGATTGATTTTCCGCGATGGAAAAAACTTCGCAACGCGATTCACGAGCAGGTATGCCGGCAGGGTTTCGATGCGGATATGAATTCCTTTGTGCAGTACTACGGAAGCAAACATCTCGACGCCAGCCTCCTGATGATACCTCTCGTCGGCTTTCTGCCGCCCAATGATGCACGCGTTGTTGGCACCGTGAAGGCTATCGAAACTCATCTCAGGAAAGATGGCTTTGTCGGGCGCTACACTCAGGATCCGGAAGTCGACGGCCTGCCCCATGGCGAGGGAGCATTTCTGCCCTGCTCGTTCTGGTTGGCTGACAATTACGAGTTGCAGGGCCGTCACGAAGAAGCCGTCCGGATGTTTGAGCGCTTATTGGAAATCCGAAATGATGTCGGCCTTCTATCGGAAGAATATGATCCGATCGCAAAGCGCCAGTTAGGCAATTTTCCCCAGGCCTTTACGCACGTCGGATTAGTGAATACGGCTTTCAATCTAACTGGCAGTTCGAACCAGCCGAGTGCCGCTCCGAAATCGGCCGGCGGACGCCGCTAGGTGCGTCCGTTCAATCTGCACTAGCGACTATGTACTGGAATACATCACATACTGATGCGTCCCGCCAATCTTCTTCAGTGCGGCACTCTCGTTCAGCAGGTGCTCCAACAGCGGATTGTGGTAAAGCACGTACACTGCCCGCGGATGCATCTGCAAACTCCGTTCCAGATTATCGATCACGCTTCTCAGCCTGGACTCCGGAAGCGGATGGAAGAGATAGAGAACCGTTGGCTCAGCAGAAAACGCGAACTGAACCGCATCCACACAAACGGATTCCAGCGCGAAGCATTTCTGCTTTTCACTGTGATACTTGCTCAGGTTTTCCTGTGCAATCTGGTGAAGCGCAGGAAGAAGTTCCACGCCCACAATGCGCCGAAAAGGATAATCCGAAGCCATCAAGAGCGTTCGCCCTTTGCCCGATCCCAGATCGATGAAGACGAAATCGTGAAAGTCGCCGGCTTGCTGACGCAATGCCTCAAGCATTTCGTCGAACAGAGCGGAATCCGTAGGCTGATACGGGGAGTGGAAGATTCCTAAGAGGCGATCATGCCAGCCGACGGCGGCACTGGTCGTGTTGACGCGGTGCTCCCAATCGTATTCCGCGTCGCCATAACGTTGTCTGCGGCGCTCCGGAGTCGAGTCGCGCACGAACTCGGCGATCTTGGTCAATAGCTGTCGTGTCGCTGTGAGCCGGCCCTCTCGTTTGGCGACCTCATTCCACCACTGCAGAACTGAACGCCACAAGCTGACTCGATGTGCAAGGAGAGTTGATTCGGGGTCGGCGTGCATCGGTCGTGATCATAAGCGATGCTGAGAGATGATTAGCAGAAGAAATCGGGATCAATCCCTGATACGCGACAAGCGCACAACTACGGCAATGGGCGATATTTATCTGGCAGCTTATATCCCGGAGGCAGTCCTTTGCTAAGAAAGTGAAAGTCATCCGGATCGCGAACTTCTACCCGGCCTTCTGGAGTCAACTTGTAAGGCTTCCCATTCGGATCGACAGGAATTCCCGGCAATCCTTCGGCGGTTGCGAGTTCCGCCATGCTCACGGGCAAGTGTCCGGTCCGTTCGCCGAAGCGGGTCACACCCTGCTGCAGATGCGTGACGTCCTCTTCCACGCGCAGAGCCTGCAGGTGGTCAACTGCGTTTTCGCGAATCAGCTTGTCTTGCGTGGTCTGATAAGTTGCCGTCCACAGTTCGCGCGCCATTTCAAACTCGCCCGCATGCTGCGCCATCTGCGCGGCCATCACCTTCATAAAAAGGTGTGCGTCCGGGATTTGTGATCCGCGCTCGAACGTTTGCGCAGCCTTGGCGTAATTCTTAACATCCATGTAATAGACGAAGCCAAGATTGTAGTAAAGATGCCAATCGTTGGGATTGTTCTGAATGCCGTACTCCATCAACTGGATCGCGCGCTCGGGTTGCCCCGCTCCAAGCGGTGGTTTTGGTGCAAGAAAGCTGCCACCAAACTGATAAGCGACCAGGAGACGCGGATCGAGATGCGTCGTAATCTCAAGCAGCGGCGCCAGCAGGTTGTAGCTGGCAGCGTAATTGTGATGCCGATTGCCGAAGTATTGCACAGCCCGCGTCCAATAGATGCAAGCCATCAAGCCGTCATAGCCGAGACTGGCGCGCTTGATAACGGTTGGCGAGCTGAGAAAAAGGACTTCGTCGAGTGTCGCTTGCGGCCGCAGTTGGTCACTGCGGCGCAACACTACGATGCTGGCTGCCAGCGAAAGGATCAGGCAGGCGGCCGCCATGATCGAAGTTTTACGGCGCTGACTCATTTGAGATCGCGATACTCAAAGATCAGAACAGCTCCGCTCAGAGCCATGATGGCATAGAAGAGCGCATAGAGAGTATTGTGCATGACAAGTTGCCCCGCAACGGGCTGCTCGTGAGCAATGGAACTGATCACATTGAATGCCGAAAAATTTGGCACAAGATAAGCCGCACCGGTTGCTAGGGTGCGCGAGATTCCGTGAGCCATGCCGGCAAAGTTGCGCAAGTCTTCGGCGAAGCTGCCGACCACGAATAGCGAAAACGCAAAGACAGCGGACAGCAGCGGAGACGAAAACGACGAGAACAACAGCGCGAGTGAACAGACAATCAGGAACTCGAGAATGATGAAATACAGCGCAACCAGAATCAGTCCGTCGGCTCGCACAAACTTGTGAGAGACATAGAACAGCGCGCCAAAAACGCCGATTGCCATGAAAAAAGTGTTCACCACCAAAGTTCCGGCCAGTCCAAAGAACTTGCCCACTATGAACTCCCACCTGCGGACCGGGCGCGAGAGCACAGTGTAGAGAGTGCGTTTTTCGATCTCTTTGGAAACGAGCCCTATTCCTATAAAGATCGCGATGACTACGCCGAACAGGGAAACCGCGGTGAGTCCGAGATTGATGACGACCAGTTTCTCGATGTCGATGGAAATCTGGCCTACCAGAATGGCCGCTCCTGAGAGCAGCAGCGCAAAGGCGATCAGATTGTAGAGAACGCGGTCGCGAACGGCTTCGCGAAAAGTGTTGGAAGCGATGTGTGCGACGCGCGCTTTCATACAGTCCTCCCTGCAGTGGTCTCGGCGTGCTGCAGCTTCTCGACAAAATAAGCTTCGAGTGAAGTCCGCACCGGAGTGATCGCAATCAGGCGTTGCCGTTCCCGGCGCAGCGCATCGATCGCCGCGTCCTGCTGGGTCTCTGTAATGACTGCGCGCACTGTGTCACCGGTCACGTGGCATTCCGCCCCGAGCGCTTTCATCGAGGCTGGTATGACGGTGCCCTGCCAGATTACTTCCACCTTCCCCTGCACGGTTGAGGTGAGATCCGCAACCCGTCCAACGCCGCGTAGCTCGCCGCGGTGAATGATGGCGACCCGGTCGCAGAGCGCTTCGGCATCGGAAAGAATGTGGGTCGAAAAGAAAACCGTCTTGCCTTCGTTCTTGAGCTGTTCCATCAGGTCGCGCACTTCGCGACGGCCCATGGGATCGAGGCCGGACATTGGTTCGTCGAAGAATACAAGCTTGGGATCGTGCAGAATGGCCTGTCCGATTCCGACTCGCTGCAGCATGCCTTTGGAGAACTTTCTGAGTTGCACGCCGCGAATGTCACGTAGTCCAACCCGCTGGAGCACTTCCTCCACGCGCCGCTTGCGATCCTTCGCCGGAACTCCGGAAAGCTGTCCGTAGTATTCCAGCAGTTCGTGCGCAGTCAGATGATCGTAGAAATATGGCTGCTCGGGGAGAAAGCCGATCTGCGCCTTCACTTGCGGGTCGGTCCATTCATGGCCCAGGATGCGTGCCGATCCGGAGCTAGGAAATACGAGTCCCATCATCAATTTCAACGTGGTTGTTTTGCCGGCGCCATTGGGTCCGAGAAAACCGAAGATCTCGCCGTCTTCTACCGTGAGGTGGAGCGGATGCAAAGCACGTTTCGGCCGTTTGCGCCAGAAACCCACGCGATAAGTTTTTTCCAACCCTAGAATTTCGATTGCAGGCATGGCAGGAACGGATGATAAGGTATTTTGCTCTTCACCCAGAAATTATATGCAAACCCAATCATGGGTAAAGTGGTTGTGTGTGCACTTGAGGTTACGAAAGTTAACGGTCCAAGTTTGCGCTTCTGCGGACACGATGCTGCGTTCGCGAATTGCTTTGAGTCGGAACTAGTTTGACATAGGGTTTAGTCCCCCGCAGGCCGCATAGCTTGCGACGAGGGTAGTGTTGCCTGCGGGTTGCAGGCGAACCACCAAGTCTTGCACCGAACAATAGGCGCGGGTTCCGGTCAAGTTATTGATGGGCGTTCCCGTGGAATAGAACTGGTCATTGATCAAACTCCCAGCGCTGGCAGAGCCGGTGGCTGCAAAGGTATAGCCGCTCTTACCGCCGACCGCAAGAATACTCTGATCGAGGAGGCAAGCCGCAGCAACGGTTGGCGTGCACGGGTCCGGCCCGCTTAAAGGAGTCAGGGTGAGCGGGAATCCAACTGTGTTATAGGTGCCGAAGTAGCTGACTTCCGCTACATCGATGGCATGAATGGATGCAGCCGCGGATGAGTCGTTTGCGGCCATGCGGGCCCGCAGTAAATTAGGAATCGCAATGGCAGCGATCACGAGGATAATTGCGACTACGATCAACAGCTCGATCAATGAAAAGCCCTTTTGTTTCCGCATGGTTGATCTCTTTCCCCTCCGCCGTTTTCTTCACGACATATCTTCCAGACTCGGGGACTCGCTAAATCAGTGGCACTTAAGAGGCCAAACCGCAGTGCAACTGGAGGAGGGTTACTGCGGTAACTGTAGATTCTGACGCGTCCGGAATGCAATGCCTCAGCAGCGGCGGAAGCCAGGCTCCTCGCAAACGGAGCCGGAGCCTCCTGCGAGTGGAAGAAAAAAGGCAGCGAATTTGCATCCGCTGCCCCGTTGGCTTGTATCCTCCCCAGGTACTCGCCAGTCAATGTTAGTTGCTCATCGGGCCGAAGCCTTGGCAAGCTACGTAGCTGCCAGCCAGACCGATGTTGCCGGGAGTATTGGTACGAACCACGCCATCGTCAGTCGCGCAAAACGACTTGGTACCAGTC
>JBAPOI010000867.1:0-28005 GCA_049279555.1 Candidatus Sulfotelmatobacter sp. | reverse complement strand
CCTGAGAATGTCGCCGAAGAGAATTACATAATCCTGCCAAACGCGATCGCGCATATCCGGCGAGATGGACGCCTTGAATTCCTGGCGATCGCCCCAGTGCCACCAGCCAGTTTCAACTTCGTTATTTCCGCACCACACGACAATGCTGGGATGGTCACGCAGGCGCTTAATCTGATCGATGGCCTCTTGCCGCACGTTTTCCTGAAAGGCAACATCGCCGGGAACCATGTCGCCGCCGAACATGAATTCCTGCCACACCATGATGCCGAGCTCGTCGCAGATGTCGAAGAAATCGTCGGATTCGTAGTAACCGCCACCCCACTCGCGAACCATATTCATGTGCGCATCGCGGGCGGCCTGGAGAATGTTGCGATGAATCTCTGGAGTCACGCGGTTCGGAAAACTATCGAAAGGAATAACGTCCGCGCCTTTGGCGAAGACGGAAATTCCGTTGACCACGAACTCGAAACTTTTCCCCCATTCGTCGGTGGCGCGGCGCAGCTCTACGGAACGGAGACCAGTTTTTACTTCGGCATGAGCTGCTGCGTCGCGGCCGATGCGGATCGCGGCCGAAAAGCGATAGCGGCTTTGAGCGCCATACCCGACCGGATACCAAAGCTTTGGCGCGGGAATGCGAATGGGGACTGACACGTGATTGATGCCGGCGTTGAGCTGTAAGGTCTGCGTTCCATCCGATGTCTGCGGTCCAGACATTTCATCGTGTGCAAGCGTGAGCGTAGCTGTTGTCGGCTTGTTGGCTTCGATCTCAACCTCGGCCGTCACATTTGCGAGGTCAGACGTAATGCGCTGTTGGTGAATGTGAAAATTTTCAATGCGCAACGCATCCCAGGTTTCGAGGCGTATGGGTTGCCAAATCCCTTCTGTCATGTAGCGCGGCCCCCAATCCCAGCCGTAGTTGTAGGGAGCTTTGCGCGTATAGGGGGCCGTCGCAATGTTTTCCTCGTTGCCGTAATTATGAGTCGAGATCGAAGGCAGAATGTAAGGCAGAGATTTGGCGTAAGGGATCATCTTCTCGACAGCGGAATGAAATACGATACGTAGCGTATTGGAACCTGGCTTCAGCGTCGCTTTTGCAGGGACTCGCCATCCGCGAAACATGTTATCGGCGTGAAGAATCGACTGCTCATTCAGATATACATCCGCAAAAGTATCCAACCCGTCAAAAACCAGATCGACATGCTCATGGGCAAGCGCGGCAGCATCGACTTGAAACGTAGTTTGGTATTCCCAGTCAGCCAGACCGACCCACTGAAGGTGGAATTCATTGTCTCTGTCGAAAGGATCGGAGATGAGTTTGTTCGTAAAGAGATCGGTTTGAACGACACCGGGAACCTGTGCGGGATGCCATTCCTTCACATCGGATTGATCGGCGTTTGCCACGGCGCGAAATTGCCAGCCCGAATCCAGGTTGCGCGAAGAAGGCTCAGCGGCCTGCAGGGGCAACGCTGCGAAGGAAGAGAACATCGTGAATCCGAAAAGACAAAATACAGCAGATGCCAGAGAGTGAAAAAATCCAGAACGGATCGTTCCCATGTGAAAGCTCCTATCGAAGTAATGAATGCCGTAAGTGCGAATGCTGTAATTACTTATTGGACGCTGGCGGCTGGTTCGAACTATCTTTCAGGCGTTCGAACTCCTGCATCTCATGCTGCGCCTCGGGGGTCTTTCCTTGTTTGCGGTATAGGCCGGCCAGTCCGAAGTGTGCCTGCGCGGCGAGCGAGCTTTGCTGCTCGATCGATAGCAGCTTGGTCCAAGCCTTCTCGGCGGCAGCGGTATCACCTTCCAACGAAGCCGCTTTCCCAAGCGAATAGAGGGTCTCCGGCATCTCCGGCATCAGGTGGTCGGCGCGCACCAGTTCGGTTCGTGCTTCTTTGGCCTTACCTTGTTCGAGCAACGCCGCTCCCAGCCGGTAGGCAGCTTCGGCGTTGCCCGGCTGGAGTTTGGTTTGTAACCGAAACTCTTCTTCTGCCCTAGCCCATTGGGACGCGCCGGCATACACCTCACCCAGCGCAAGGTGAACTTCGGGCAGACCCGGCCGCAGGCGTATAGCTTCACGATATTCTTTTTCCGCTTCGGGCATGCGCCGCAGCACAAAGTAGTTTTCTGCCATCGCCTGATGCGCGCGCGCGGAGTCAGGATAAGCAGCCAGCAAAGTCTCGATCGATTGTTTCGAGAGCAATCCACTGGCGCGGCCAAGATAATAAAGGAGGTCCTGATCGTTGGGATGTGCTGCCAGCGCCGCTTGCAGATTTGCGAGCGCCTCAGTGAGTTGCCCGGTCTGAATCTCCGCAATTCCGAGCGCCGTTTTATCGGACGAACGTTCGAGGTGTGGAATCGCTTCCGCCGCGTAACCTTGAGAGAGCAGCACATATCCCAATAACTGGTGAACCTGCGGCAAATCTGGATTCAGCTCCAGCGCATGTTTAAGCGGCGCAGCGGCAGAAGTGTAGTCGCTATTTTCCATGTAAGCTTGGCCAAGGCTGACAAAACCATCCGCGAACGACGGCTCAAGTTCTGTGACTTTCTTGAACTCTTTGACCGCAACGTCGAATTGCCGCTGTTTCTCGGCGGCGATTCCAGCCTGCATGTGCTCGGTTGCTTGTGGCGACGCAATCTGCGCAGCCAAATACAAAAATAAGGTTGCGCGGATCACGGCTTCTCCGGTTCACGCACTGCGAGAAACTGGTCAGCGTGAACGTCATTTAAAACCTGATGAATGCCGGAGGGCCACTTGATATCGACCTGCGCCTTCTCAGCTTTGCTGAGCCCAAAGTGAAGACGTTTGTCGCTGGCGGATTCGTAACTTCCAGCAGTGGTCGCGAAGCGCGTTTGTCCGTTTACCTGCACGCGTGCACCCAGGCCATCGCGGTTACTGCGCGTACCGCGCAGCGTAATCGTCAGCCAATGCGAACCCTCGGCGTGATTGGCCGCTCCACGGTTGAAGAAAACCTGCGGCTGAGCACCGAGGACTGTGGTCACCACATCGATCCAGCCATCGTTATTGAGATCGCCGAATGCCGCGCCGCGTCCCGCAACCAACGCGTCGATTCCGGGATCGACTCGTTCGAAACGGCCATCATGATTCATCGCGAGTAATGTTGGCTCGAGGTAGTGTAGAGAAGGATCGATGGCTTCTACGTTATCGAGCACGTGTCCCTGAGTGATGAACAAATCTTTCTGACCGTCGTTGTCGAAATCCTCGAGGCCGACGCCCCAACCTGAGGTTACCCCAGAGAGCATGGCAACTCCGGTTTGCAATCCGCGGTCGCTGAAGGAACCGTTCCCATCATTATGAAAGACGGCGTAGGTCTGGCGCGGCAGCGTAGTGACAATCACGTCGGGCTTGCCATCGTTATCGTAATCTTGAAACACGACCCCCATTCCCGACAAGGGTCCCCCGTCCAAGTTGAGCGCCGCACCGGCCTGCAGGCCAACTTCGGTAAATGTGCCGTTGCCGTTATTGTGAAACAAATACTGCTGCATGCCGTCGTTCGCTACATAGATGTCGGTAAATCCATCTCCATCGTAGTCCGCAAACGCTACTCCGAGACCGTGGCCTTTCTTCGCCGCGATTCCCGACCGCTCGCTTACATCTTCGAACGTTCCATCTCCGCGGTTGTGATAGAGGATGTTAGTGGTGCGGGGAAATTCTCCCGGCGGACAATAGGTGTGATAGTTCCCGCCGCAATCTTTGCTGTGATGAGTGTCCCACTCCATGTAACGGGTGACGAATAGATCGAGCCTGCCGTCGTTGTCGTAATCGAAGAACCCCGCTGAAACCGACCAGCCGCCACCCGCGACTCCCACCTTGGCCGTGACATCGGTAAATGTGCCGTTTCCATTGTTGTGATAGAGAATATTTTTTCCATAACTGGTCACGTAGAGATCGGGATAACCGTCGTTGTCATAATCGCCGACGGCGACACCCATGCCATAGTTTCCATCTCCAGCGTTGGCGAGGCCGGCTTGTTCGGTCACGTCGGTGAAGCTTCCATCTTTATTTTGCCGGTAGAGCCGGTTCCAGTAGCGCGGATCATGCCGATCGAAATTGTCAGGAGAGTGAATGGGACTCTCGATGCGGCCGCCGTTCACCAGGAATATATCCAGCAATCCATCGTTGTTGTAGTCGAGCAGAGCCACTCCCCCGGGCATCGTTTCGATCAGATATTTCTGTGCCGTCGGAGAATTCTGCAGCGTGAAATCCAGGCCACGCGGCGCCTTGACCTCGAAGACGGGTGCGGAAACAGCCGCAGCCAACAAAACCAAGGTCAGAAGACACAACACGCGAAGCAGAATGTTCCGCAACTTAAGCTTCCTTCAGTGGCCCAGCATATCGCGTTCACAGAGTCGTTGCACTCCCTTGAAGCCACGACTCACCGTCGGCGTCGAGTCGACTCGCGCTCCAAAAGCCGTGGCGGGATCAGAATCGTTTTTGGCCGAATCGCTCGTTTCGACCCGATTCGTGCAAGCAGAAGTTCGGCTGCGAGCACGCCCATGCGGCAGGTTCCCTGATCGACCGTGGTCAGGGGAACTGTCAAAACGTCAGAATAGTGAACGTTACCGGCACCGATCATAGAAATATCCTCCGGCATTTTGAGACCAGCCTCCAGGATCGCCCGCATCGCGCCGATTGCCACCGGATCGTTGTAACAGAACACTCCATCAATCAAAGGCTGCACCTGCAGCAATTGCTGCATCCCTTTGTAGCCCGTTGCCTCTCCATGTCCGCCATCGACAATATAATGGGGATTTACAGCAAAGCCATGCTTGGCGAGCGCGCGTCGATATCCCTCCCTACGCTCGGTCGCAATTCCCACTTCGGGACCACGCAGGTGAGCAATCCGCCCGCAACCTTGCGCGATCAAGTGTTCGGTCGCCAATTTGCCGAGCGCACGGTTGTCGACCCCGACGAAACAAGCCCGCAGCCCAGCGATCGGGCGGTCAATCAGGACAAAAGGGACCTTCTGCTGTTGAACCCGTTTGAACAGGGCGAGCCGCTGCGGCGACTGCGACGAAGCAATGATGAGGCCATCGACACGCCGGGCCAACAGCGATTCGGCTTCCGTCGCCTCCAAATCGGGATCTTCTTCAAAACAGGAAACAATCACATGATAGCCGTGGTTTCGCACCGTTTGCGCCACGGCTCGTGCAATCTCCGCAAAAAAAGGATGTCCGAATTCGGGCAGCAGCAGGCCGATTGTGTAGGTGCGCCGCGTGACCAGGCTGCGGGCGACCCAGTTCATCTGATAATTCAACTGCTTGGCACGCCGAAGTACACGTTTACGCGTAGCGTCGCTGATGCGCCCCTGATTGCGTAGCACCTTCGACACCGTAACCACCGAGACATCGAGGTCTCTCGCGATGTACATCATCGTCGTGGTCATGCGGTGGAAGCATACCACCGATCGAGCAGGGTTAACGATTATTCAAAAGGGGAATCGTTCATTTTGCGCTTGACAACGGTCACTCATGTAATCGAGAATCCCGGCCACCGATATTTGGGGATTTTTGGGGAAATTTCTGCTACGCGAAAGAGTCACTTGTATGCCAAGACGCATATTTTGGAGCCTGCTCGTCACCCTGGGCATGATCGTTTCTGCCTCCATCTCTCTCTACAGCCAAAGCACCTACGGATCGATTGCAGGTTCGGTCACGGATACTTCCGGAGCCTCCATCACCGACGCTACGGTAACTTTGACCAATCTGGGCACCCAGGAAAAGCGCACGCAATCCAGCGGCGCTGACGGGCTGTACACTTTCGTGAACCTCTTCCCGGGACAGTACCGGGTTGACGTGGAGAAGCAGGGCTTCAAGCACTTCGCCCAAACGGCCATTACGGTCGACGTGCAGCAGAGTACGCGCGTCGATGCCGCGCTCCAGGTCGGCGAGGTCAGCCAAGTGGTTGAAGTCACTTCGGCCACGCCGTTGCTGCAAGCGGAGACCTCCTCGCTCGGCACGGTGGTTGACCAGCGCGAAGCCAATGAACTTCCGCTGAACGGTCGAAACATCTTCAACCTGACGACGATCACCCCGTCTGTGATTCCTCAGGGCAGCACCGAAGGTAACGTCGTGGGCAAGAACCCATTCGACTTCGCCAACTACCAGATCGGCGGCGCGTTCGCCAATGAAGGTGCAGAGTACCTCGATGGTCAACCCTTGAACATCGGCTACATCAACCTGCCGTTCCTGGTTCCCACTCAGGACTCGATTTCAGAGTTCAAGGTGCAGGACAATAACCTCGGACCGGAGTGGGGCAAGTTTGCCGGCGGCGTCATCAACATGAGTACGAAGTCCGGAACCAACACCTGGCACGGTGAGGGTTATGAATACCTGCGCAACAAAGTTTTGAATGCCAACGAGTTCTTCAACAAGCAGTCAGAAGTCAATGGCGGATTGGCGAATAAGCCGGTTCCCTTCACGCAAAACCAGTTCGGAGCCGCAGGGGGCGGCGCGATTATCAAGAACCGGACGTTCGTCTTCGGCAGTTACGAAGGTTTCCGGCTTCGGACGGGAACCCCGTTTAACACGACCGTTCCCACCGTTGCAGAACGCGGCGGAGATTTCTCCGATCTTTGCACTTCTGGAACTTTCACCACACCTGATCCGAACGGATCAGCGACCCCTGTTTGCGATGACAAGGTAAATGGCGTACCTGTCCATCAACTTTACAACCCAATCCAGTTCACTACTTATAGCAACACCGGGGGCGTGGTCACGGTCGGTAACCGCGTTCCGTTTGCAAACAACAACATTACTGCGGCAATCAATCCAAGCTCCGCCTTTCTTCTGAATAAGCTGATTGCCAATCCCACCACTGGTGGAACGGTCCTTAACTTCCTGAAGGACGCTAGCACGGGCGGTGATACAGACGAATACGTTGCCCGCGTCGACCAGACTATCAACAGCAAGCAAACTCTTTTTGGACGCTTCACCTACTGGAAGCTGCTCAGTCTGGCGCAGGATCCGTTCGGCACGGGCCTTTGCAAAGACCGCTGCGCTGAGAATACCAAGAGCAAGAGCGTGGCTCTCGGATACAACTACGCGATCAATTCGAATACCATTTTCAACTTAGGCGCCAGCATCAGCCGCTTCATTTACCTTCGCGATCCCATCAACAGTAGTTTTGACATGTCGCAGGAGGGCTGGCCCAGCGCCTACAACGCGCTGGTACCCAACGAGGAGCGCACCCCTCTGACGCCCTGTTTCGGGCAGAACGATTCACTGGTCGGTTGTAGCCAGGGACAAAGCGCCATTGGCGACTTCAATACGCAGTTCAACATTTCTCCGCAGGTCACTATGATCCGCGGCCACCACACCTATGTTTGGGGGATGCAGCTCGAAGAAGGTTACGACAATTACCTTCAGACCAACACCGGAGGCGGCCTGATCTCCTTCGGAGGATCGTGGACGTCAGCCACACCCGGCGTCGTCGGCGCCGGCAACGTGCAGGGAGCTGGCGCGGGTAACGGGGAAGATTTCGCTGACTTCCTGCTCGGTTACGGCAACGGTCAGGGCGCTGCGTTCGGCAACCAGACCAGCGGTTCGTTGGTTATCTCCGGCCCGATTTCGGGTAAGCAAACGTATCGTGCCTTCTACTTTGGCGATACTTGGCACGCAACTCCGAAGCTGACCCTGAACATCGGCGCTCGTTACGAACTACAGGGCCCGTGGTCAGAGCGCTACGACAAGATGACTTACTTCAACCCGGCAGCCACGAACTCGTCTGTCACAGGTTGCAGTGGCACGGCCGGGAGCTCCTGCCCCGGCGATCTTTTCTTGGTCAAGACCGGCGTCAACTCCAGCCGGAACAACCTGCCTCTTTCAAAGAAGGAATTCCTGCCTCGCCTTGGCTTCGCCTACTCGGTCGACTCCAAGACGGTGATTCGCGGCGGCTACGGAATCTTCTTCATTCCAAACTATGTGTCGTTCAACGCCAATCCCTACGTCGATCCGGTCAGCAGCGCGACGTCGAACTTCTTTTCCAGTAACGACCACGGCGTAACCCCGGCCGCCAGCCTTAACGCTAACACTTGTTCTTTGACCGCCAACGGCGTTCTCACCTGCGCCGGCGCGGGCCCGTTCAATCAGGGTAGCTACAACACCACCACTGGGGCTCCTATTGCTGGGGCTAACAACCTGACGCCGGTTCCCGGGCGCAACCCCCAGCCGAATGTTTCCCAATACATTCTGACTCAGAACAATTTCTCGGCAACCGGCTACACCGTCCAGAAATTCGGATACCTGGAACAATACAATCTGGACATCCAACGCCAACTGCCCGCTGGATTCTTCGCCGACGTGGCTTATGCCGGATCTCACGGTGTGCATCTTGAGCAATCGAATACCAACATCAACCAGATTCCTGATAGCTTCATCGCCCAAGCGGCGAGCCAATTCGCTGCTGGCCAGACTGTAACCATCGCCCAGCCGGTAGCCACCTATCCGTTCAGCCAGGCCCTTCCGGGCGGCCTTGGACCAGGTGTTCTGATTAACGGTCAGTTGGATCGCCCGTACCCACAATATGCGGGATTGAACCTGAACGGGTTCGGCTGTTGCGGCAGCAACTACAATGCTTTGCAGGCTACGGTAACGCGACGCTTCCAGGGTGGAGGCACCATGCTGGTGTCCTATACCAACTCCAAACTGATGTCGAATACCGACACCCTTACGTCTTGGTTGGAAGGTGGAACCACGGGAGGCGTAGGAGCCGTTCAGGACTGGAACAACCTGAAGGGCGAACGCTCTCTCTCGTCGCAAGATATTCCGCAGCGGCTCGTTGCCAGCTACGTGGTCGATCTTCCGTTCGGGCACGGCAAAAAATTCCTTTCCGGCATGAGCGGCTTCGGCAACGCTGTGGTCTCCGGCTGGGGCTTGGACGGAATCACGACCCTGCAGCGCGGCTTCCCCGTGAAGATCAGCTGGGGCGGCGGCGATGCTCTCTCGCAGGCGGGCCTCGGAATCGGCACTCTTCGACCTGACTATGTTGGCGGCTGCGATAAGAACGTAGGCGGAAGTTCCCTCCATCGAGTTTCGGAGTGGTTCAACACCTCCTGCTTTACAGCGCCGAGTGGAAATAACCCCACCGTCGCAACCCCGATCAATCCCTGGACGTTCGGTAATGAACCTCGCGTCGACGCTACGCTGCGGCAACAGGGCGTGGTGAACTTCGACTTCGCGGTATTCAAGCGGACCACGATTATGGAACGCCTGAACGTCGAATTCCGTGCCGAGTTCTTCGACCTGTTCAATCATCCTCAGTTCGGACCGCCAAACTCCACCGTAACCAGCTCGACCTTCGGCGTAGTCACGAACACGGTGAACAGCACGTTCCGTATCGCACAGTTCGGACTGAAGTTCATTTTCTAGGTTGAACTAGGAACTCCACTGGGCGGGAAAGTTTACTTTCCCGCCGATAACTTTTTTTACGGCAATTTTATTTACGCTGGGTAAGCGGCCCGTTCCTGCCTTCCGCCGACGATCCTAGCCCTTTCGGTCATCTGCTAATCTCTTCCCATGAGAACCCTTCAAACCCTCGACTACTCCGAAGCCAAGCGAGTCGTCGATCTTATTGTTGAGAAGGCCCACGCGATGCAGAAGGCTGCATCCGTTGCCGTCGCCGACTCGCATGGCGACCTGATCTGTTTCACCCGCATGGACGGAGCGCCGGTTTCATCCATTCGCATCGCGATGAACAAAGCGTGGACTGCCGCTCGCGAGCGCAAACCGACAAAAGATATCGGCGAGAAAGTTAAGCATCCAGAGAAAGGTCACGACATCGCCTACTTCGGCGACCCGAACTATGTGGGATGGGGTGGCGGGATTCCGGTGTGGAAGAATGGCGAAGTGGTCGGCGCCGTCGCGGTCAGCGGTTTGTCTTCAGCCGAAGACATCGAGCTGGCGACTCTCGGCGTGGAGTTGCTCGGAGGGGCCTAAAAAACGAAACGCGCCGGTCTGGAATCACGGCCGGCGCGCTGTTTAACTTGCATTGATAACGATTACTGTGCCGGCGTTTCCTGCGCTGGCGCAGGCTGCGAGTTCGCCTTCACTTCGGTGTTAACTTCAGGTGCGACGACCGGATTGATTTTCACAGTAGCCAATATCTTTTCCAGCCGCTTGAAGATCTCTTCGCGATCGATGTGCTTCGCCGTAGTTTCGGTCGCGGGCGTAGTCTCGCCGCTGGTCTCGGCCTTGGGGTTATTGGTCGCGACCTGCAGAGCGAATTCATAGCACACGCCATTCTGGAAGACGTGGTAATACTTCGACGTTGCCTCACGAGTTCCGCTGCCGCTTTCGCCGCTGGCCCTGTTTTCCGTGGACTGCAACTCCAGGTCACCAATCATCAACTTAGACATGGTCTGTCCGGAAACCGGGACCGTAGAAACTTGCGCGGTGGTCTGAATGGCTGGGTCTGCCGGGGCCGCAGGGTTCGGCTGCGGAACGGAGAACTCTCCGCATTGCTCCGCGGTCACATTCTTGTTCACGCTGACATTGAAGAAAGCCGAGGCTAGGTCGCTTTTGGGATAGACGCTGTCAGGCAAAGCAACGGCCGCAAGGGTAGTTCCGCCGGGCTGCGTGAAGTCCATAGGCACGGGGCCGGATGCAACCAGTTCGTTGGCAGCGTCGCCGGTCTTGAGCGCGTACTTGCGCGGATATTGGAACGAGACGCCAGACGTTTTATCGGCATAAGTTAGAGTCGCGGGCGCCCGGCGAACGACCTTTCTGCGCGCGGGCTTCGCGGCCGCTTGCTGCACCGGCATTGGTGTCGGAGCGGTCATGGTTACGGTTGGCGGCGTAGGTTGTGTCATCGGGCTTGGGGTCGCGGAGCTAATGGGTTTCGGTTGGTCATTGGAGCATCCGACCGTGAACGAACAAGCAATCAGAAGCGCGGCAAAGATCAGCGCGCCGGTTGTGTCGAAATTACTTTTAGCTAAGTGGGTCTTGGCGCAGGAAACGGAATCCAGAGTTTCTGCGGTGCTGCGAAACGACGCGTTGCGAAATAGGTTGATGCGGTTCATGGTTGGTCACCTCCTGCTGCTGAGCAGCACTGGTGAGATTGCACGGACCGCGCCAAGTCGCGGGGCATTGATTTTACTGGAGTTAACTCATCTCAGAACGGCTGAGTCGTGGGGCAGCGGACACCGTGTGGGGTGCGAGACACGCAGGGCGCATGGCAGAGATATCGATCCGACGGTCGATATCAGTCCGGTGTGAGATTACGCGCTGGCGATCCGCCGGATCAGATCTTCCTGTTGCGCCTTGCTTTCGGCGCCAATCGTAAAGGCGTCTAGAACTCCCAGCGACAAAGCATATTTGATGGCTTCATCCTGCCGCGAGGCGAGATCGCCCTGGCCAAGAATCTTCATCCCGACTACGGCCTTTCCCGCAGCTTTCATTTCTCGCAGGACGCTGACCACAGTTGCAGGGTCGCATCCATATGCGAACCGATGGGATTGATGCGGGCGAAATCGATTTCCACCCAGGGAGACTTCGCGGCGGCGCGCAGCGCTTCGATGCTGTGACACGAACAGCCATGGGCGCGGATGATACCCTTCTGCTTGGCTTCAGAGAGCACGTCCATCACGCCTTTGTAGCGTTCGGTCCAATCGGCTTCGGTGAGGCAATGCATCAGGCAGACGTCGAGGTAATCGACTCCAAGTTCGCGGCGTAAGCGGTCAAGATCGGCGCGCGCGGTTGCGGGGTCGCGCGCCCACGTCTTGCTGAGCACCGTGACTTTGTCGCGAGGCACGTGCTTGAGCGCCGCAGCCACATGTTCATGGCTCCCGTAAGAATCCGCCGAGTCGAAGAATCGCAGTCCTTGATCGTAACCATTCAGCAAAAGATCGGAAAGTCCCTTGACGCCAAGCGCAGTCTGGTTCGAATGATGACCGGAACCAACCGTACCGGTTCCCATCGCCAGGCGGCTGGTCTTGATGCCGGTGCCACCCAGTGTGATGGAATCGGTGGCAGAAAACTTTTTCAGCGGAGGCTGAACGGCCAGCGCGGCCAGCACGTCTTTTGAGTTGAGCCAGGCGGCGCCAAGGCCGGTGGCTGAGCGAATGAGGAATTCGCGGCGTTGCATAGGAATCTCCTGCCGGTACAGATTTTTATTATGATACTCCGGTCGCAGGATTATTCGAACTGCTTGCGGAAGGCCGCGAGTTGCTCGTGGATTTCGGCAACTTCTTTTCTTAATTCCAGAACTTCGTGTTCGAGGTGGGCGAGGCGGTCGCCATCTCCCAAAGGTGCGCTTACGGCACGCGGAGTATGCAAATCTGCCGGCGGCGCATCTCCCGCGAAAAGATGCATGTAGCGCGACTCTTTTGTGCCCGGTTGTCGCGGCAGAACGGCTACCAGCGCGGGTTCGCGCTGCGCCAGACGATCAAGAGTGGAGACAACATCGTCGAGAGCTTCGAAGCGGTACATGCGGTCGGTACGGCTGCGGAGTTCTCCGGGAGTTTGCGGACCGCGGAGAAGAAGTACGCATAGGACAGCAATCTCGCGGCGATCAAAATTAAAAACTTCCTGCAGCCGGTGCTCGTACTTGGTAACACGGCTGTCGGCGCCGCCGGCCGGACCGGCAAGACGTTTTTCCTGCAGAGTGGAAAGCGCGTCGCTGACCGCCTCTTCGTCGAGCGCTATCACCGGATCGCGGTTGTTCTTCTGATTACACGCGTTCACCAGTGCGTTGAGCGACAAAGGATAATAGTCCGGAGTGGTGATGTCCTTTTCGATCAGCGCGCCCAGAACGCGAGTTTCGATAACGCTTAACAGAAGACTCATGAACCGACAGCTCACCTCGGAAAAATCCGCCGCAGTCTTTGATCCACACGCTTCTGTCGGACAAGAGTGTCCGCCCCACACAATCCAAACAATTAAAACAGCGCGGTCGGGCGGCGTTTCCAGGGTTTGCCCTTTTCCTGGGAGACTTTCTCCACATCGTTGACATAGGCACCGGTCTGCGTAAGGACGTGGTGCAGATCGTTGCCCACGCTGATGAAGGTGAACCCCTTGTCGAGAAATTCGCCGACGCGGGCCGTGCCGAACAAGAACAATCCGAGGATCACCTTATTCTTGTGCGCTTCCTCAATCAGCTTCTTGGTGGCAGCGTCGAGTTCGGGCGAGGTGTACATGTGGGGGAACTCGTATTTGTTGTAGAGACCCATCGACATGCAGAGATCGTTTTGCCCTAAGAAAAGAATGTCGACACCGGGAACAGCGGCAATCTCCGCCATGTGCTCGATGCAGGAAGCGGTTTCCACCTGCAGAGCGACGATGCCGTTATTGTTGAAATTGCCGGCGTAACCGAGCAGTCCAGCCTTGTTCATACTGCGCTGCGGAAAATAAACCGAGCGCGTGCCCACCGTCGGATATTTCGTGCAACTGACCGCCTGGCGGGCTTCTTCGGCGGTATTGATGTAAGGAATAAGGACGCCATCGGCGCCGAGATCGAGCGCTTGCTGAATGCCGGGCCGGTCATTATAGGCGCCGACGCGGACCAGCGATTTGGCCCCACCGTTCGCAATACCGCTCAGCATCGCGGAAAGTTTTTCGTTCTGCATCGGGCCATGCTGGGTATCGACGAGCAACCAGTCATAGCCGCTGTGCGCGAGTTGTTCGACCACGGTGGGACTGTGGGAGTTAATGAACAATCCCATCTTTGGAATTCCCTGCTGCAGTTGCTTTTTAAATTCTGCGCCGCTCAGAGCGGGTTCGGACATGTTGAGTTTCTCCTTGGCACAAATCGAATTGTGTAGTGTACCGCAGCGCAGACCGGAGGCGGAGCCCGTCCGGTTAATTATTTGTAAACGCTGTGACCTTGGGACACGAGGTCGATTCCTTGGTATAGTTCCCGAGATGAGTTGCAGCGGCAAGACATTACGCAAGGAGAGCAAATGCGGCTGCTCTTGAACTGGATTCTAAGCGCGCTGGCGGTATGGATCGTGTCGCAACTCGTACATGGAATTTCTGTAAGCGGGATCAGGGCTGCGCTGATCGCGGCGCTCGTCATCGGCTTCATCAATGCGACCATCGGCGCGCTGTTGAAGATTCTGACGTTTCCTTTGACGCTGGTGACTCTTGGATTGTTCTGGCTTGTGATCAACGCTCTGATGCTTGAGCTGGCATCCGCGCTGCTGACACCGAGTTTTCAGGTGCATGGATTTATGGCAGCGTTTCTGGGAGCGATTGTGCTAAGCCTCGTCAACATAGTGTTGAAGTGGCTAGTCTATCCGCCGGAGACTAGGCGCTCTTAGCACCGTCGCTGCTTACGGTCCCTAGCCTTTCGTCTTCCTCGGTTTCAACGATTCCCAATCTTCATCGCTAAGCGCCCGGCCCAGGCTGGTGAACTCTCCTGCACCTTGCAGAAACTCGCCTCCGTCCATGCGGATGACTTCTCCGTTGATGTAGCTGGAACCATCGCTTACCAGAAACGCGGCGAGAGTCGCCAACTCCTCGACCGTTCCGAAGCGATGCAGCGGGTTGCGATCAAGCGCGAGATCTTCGAGTTCGGGGCGAGGCAGAAGACGCGAGAAAGCGCCTTGCGTGGGAATCGGACCGGGAGCGATAGCATTCATGCGGATTCCGCGATTGCCCCATTCGACCGCCAGGCTGCGGGTAAGCGCTTCGACTCCGGCTTTCGAAACTGCGGACGGAACAACATAAGCCGAACCAACCGGAGCATACGTCGCCGAGATACTCAGGACTGTGCCGGCCTGTTTCGCTTTGAGCCAGCGGCGTCCGCAGGCCATGGTCGCGTGCAGCGTGCCCATGAGCACAATGCCAATCACGGATTCGAACGCGCGCGGCGAAAGTTCCTCGGTGCGCGCGATGAAGTTTCCCGCAGCATTGTTAACGAGGATATCGAGCGCCCCAGCCTTCCAGATCGAATCGATCATCGACTCCACGGCGTCAAGGTTGCGGACATCGCAGGGGAGGGCGTGGATTTCGCCTTTAGCGGAAAGTTCGGCCGCAGTTTTCTGCAGCACATCCTCGCGGCGTCCGCAGATGTAAATCTCTGCGCCAAGTTCGAGAAAGCGCTGCGCCATGGCTTTGCCGAGCCCGGTACCGCCGCCTGTGATGAGGACGCGCTTGGAATGGAGAAGGTCGGGTTGGAACATGAGCACTTGCCCCGCTTTGAAATTGAGAAATTGGGTGATTTAGTAATTGAGTAATTTGAGCGTCTATTAAGAACGGCTCAAATTTTTAATTACTCAATTACCGAATTTCCCAATTACCCGGCGCACACCACGCGAAACCCGTAGTCCGCATACTGAAACTCCGGCGGAATGCTGGAGCGGGCGGAGCAGCGGGATACCTTCACGTGATGCCGCCATGATCCGCCGCGTGAAGCTTTGCGCGTGCCGTGCTCCGGCCCGCGTGGGTTGTGCTCCGGCGAAGCCGCATAATAGTTCGGATCGTACCAGTCGCTGCACCATTCATGGACGTTGTCGCAGATATTGTAGAGTCCGAAGACGTTGGGCGCGTATTGTCCGACCGGCTCCGGGCCAGCCTGCCATCGACTTGCGTAGTCCGGAAGAGATTGCGGCCCTTCGTTACCCCATGGAAAATCGTTTTGCTCGAGATTGCCCCGTGCTGCTCGCTCCCATTCCACTTCGGTGGGCAGGCGGTACGCGTGGCCGGTTTGCGACGTCAGCCACCGGCAATAACGATCAGCTTCGAACCAGGAGACGCTGGTCACAGGTTGCTGAGGATGATTAAAATTCGGGTCGCGCCAGAACGGCGGAAACTGCGATCCCGTCGCCTGAAGATATCGTTCATATTCGGCATTGGTGACTTGCGTAGCGGCGAACAGGAATGCGTCGACCCAGACGCGGTGGATCGGCAGTTCGCAATCCTGACCGGAATCGGACCCCAGGAGGAACCACCCTTCAGGAATCTCGACGAGACACGGCTCGATCAGGGTCACAGTGCTGGATCGGATGTGCGAATGAGTCGCCATCATTGTGTCCGAATGATCTTGCTGCGGGTTCGCGCTCCGATTAAAGTTTAGCAGCAAGCGAATGAGGGAGGGTTCGATGACAAAACTGAAACTCAAATTCACCGCCAAGATCGACGGGCGAGAAGCCGGTGTAGTCGCGGCGATCACTCCGCCGGTCGACGTGCCGGAATTCTTCGGGACGCGGGCTCGCATCCCCATTCGCGGGACGATCAACGGATATCCTTTTCGTTCGTCGTTAATGCCATGCGGCGGCCGCCACATGATGCCGGTCAACAGCACGTTGTGCCGAGGCGCCGGAGTGAGGCCCGGCGACCACGTGGAAGTTGTGATGGAGCGTGACGAAGAGAAACGCACGGTGGACGCGCCGCCGCTACTCCAGAAAGAACTGGCAAAGAACAAAGCGGCACTGGCAAACTGGGAAAAGCTTTCGTTTACGCACAAAAAAGAAATGGCTCAGTCTATCCTTGGAGCGAAGCAGGAAGAGACCCGCACTCGCCGCCTAGCCAAGGTAATGGATGTTCTCAAGACAGGGATGAAGTGGACGGGCTAAGGGCTTTTCGCGCAAGAAAATGGGGACGGTTGCCCGCCCCCGGATTTGATTGAATGGCAGCGAAAGATTACTGCCCTTGTTGATCGTCCAACTCGATGTCGTCGCCGGCGTGAACATCTTCCATAGCGAACACGATCATTCCCGTAGCCGTGGTAGGCGTTGTCCCGATGACGACAATCTCGGCAACCGCCCGTCGCGGCAGGTCCCTCACGTGAATGATCGGGCCGTTCGACTTCGTCAGGAAATTCGGATCCACCGACGCTTGCTTCTTCTGCGTGTCTTCGCTGAGCGCAGCCTTGAACGACAACGAATCGACCGGATCGTGCAGGTCCGCTTCATACTGCCGCGTCGCCCGGAAATAATCGCCGACCTTCACGCCCTGGTTCGCACCCACATTGAAATAAACTTTTTGTCCAGTTCCCAACTCAGAGTCAAAATCCCTTGCCATCACGATGCGGCCGGAGACTTTGCTGCTGGTAGGCAGAAAGCGGTCAAAGCGCATCGGTGGATGAAATGCGATCATGCTCTTCTCAGTGAAAGGAATTGCAGTATCCCCAGGATTGATCGGGTCGCACGAATATTCGATCTGCGCCACCGCCGCCCGGCTGCGCGTGTCGATGACGCGCACGCGGCCGACTTCCGCATAGGGCTGTCCCGTGGCCTTGAGTAGCTTGGCCTGTCCCGGAAAGAGTTCGTACTCGTTGACATCCTTTAATGCGCGCACGATCTCATACTCTGCCCCGGTGTTATAGCCTGTCCCTTGCAAGTAAACGATATCGTCCTTGACGAACTTGGTCGTGGTAGGCGTGTTCAAACCGCCAGCCACAAAATTAGCGTCAGGCAGGCTCTGCCGGTTAATGAAGCCGGCACAGTACACATCTGCATACGTTGGCATCTGCACGCGCTGAATTGGGAAACTGGCTGTGGTGGGCAGGCTTCCCTGCGGCGTTGGGGATCCGGCCGAATTTCCCTCGGATTGGGCCCAGGCCGTGGCAGCGATAAAAACCAATAACAGGCTTATTTTCTTCATGTTACCTCCGCGAAAGAGACACACGCTGCCCCTTCCCTATACAATTGCCGCGAAATTAAACTCAACTGGAAGGTAACAAGGGGGTAAGAGGGGGTCAAGGTTACGAGGGTGTTAGGCTGCCGGGAAACAGGTTTCCGCTGAAATTGTTAATACGGTGTTGCATCTGGAATTCCGTCCCTGTAAGATTCGCGCCGGACCCATTCGTTCAAACCATTGATTCAAGATGATTTCTGCTGCCAAAAGCTATCCCCCACGCATTCCCTTAAGGCTGCCGCGCGTCTGCGTTGCCGTGGCCGCCTCCGACTCCACTGAACTGGCCGAGAAGGCGGACACTCTAGTTCGCGATAACTCCTTCCTGGAATTCAGGTTGGACTATCTTTCCAAGCCCGCTCTGGCGCTTCCTAAGGTCAAGCACTTCATCGAGTCTCACCCCGGCATCGTGATCATTGCCACATGCCGTCGCCAAGCCAGTGGAGGCAAGTTTCGCGGCTCGATTGCATCGCAACTCGATATTTTGTCGAAGGCTGCGGCAATGGGCTGCCAACTCGTCGATGTCGAACTCCAGACCGCGCTGAAATGCAAGCCCGTGCAATTGCAGAAGCTTAGGAGCCGTTGCTCTCTGGTTCTTTCCTTTCACGACTTCCGGGGCACGAAAAAGCTCGACCAGACTCTGGAAAAAATGCGGGCCTTCCCAGCCGACTTCTATAAGGTAGTCAGCACGGCTGGCACACTATCCGACAATGTCTCGATGATCCAGTTCCTGGCGCGCGAAAGCGTTAACTACTCTCTGGTCGGCGTCTGCATGGGCGAACAGGGGATCATCAGCCGCGTGTTGGGAGTCCGCGCCGGCAGCGTGTTCACTTTCGCGGCTGTCAGCCCCGGAGAAGAAACCGCGCCCGGGCAAGTCACCGCCCAGGATTTGCGCAATCTCTACCGCATTGAGCAGGTCGACGCAGCCACCCGTGTCTACGGCGTTGCCGGAGACCCGGTCGCCCACTCGCTTTCGCCCGCCATCATGAATGCGGCATTCCGTCGCGAAAATGTGAACGCCGTTTACCTCGCGCTGCACGCCAAGACTCTGAAAGATCTGCTGAGCTGCGTACGCGAGATTCCCATCCACGGCCTTAGCATCACCATGCCATATAAGGAGGCGATTCTTCCTTATCTGGATAATACGGACTCGCACACTACGAAGATCGGCGCGTGCAACACCGTGGTCCGCGCACAGGACGGAAAACTCTACGGCTTCAACACCGATACATCGGGAGTCGTGCGTCCGCTCGAGCGCCGCTTGAGCACTCTGCAAGATGCAAAGATCCTTGTTCTCGGAGCGGGGGGTGCAGCTCGTGCTGCCGTTTTCGGTTTAGCCGAGCGGGGAGCCGAAGTCTTTATCCTGAACCGCAGCATCGAGCCCGCGAAAAAACTCGCCCGGCGCGCGCATGCAAGATCGATCAAGCGCGCCGACCTCAAGAAGTTTTCCTTCGACGTCATCATCAACGCCACGCCCGTCGGCATGGGCAACACCCGCGAGACTCCGCTGCAGGAAAAAGAAATCAACGCGCGCTACGTTTTCGACATGATCTACGACCCCGCCGAAACCCGGCTGCTGCAACTGGCGAAACAGCGCGGCGCGCAGATCATCCCCGGCATAGAGATGTTCGTTCACCAGGCCGCCCGCCAGTTCGAAATCTGGACCGGCAAGCCCGCCCCCCAGGACGACATGCTCCAGGTAGTAATGCTGGCTATGCAAGAACGCGCGACCCGCGCCGCCGCTGCGGTGGCAGCGAAGAAGAAGTAAATCTCAGCGTCTACAAGCTACCTTGGCGGATTTCCCATTAAGCTATCACTTCTAAGATATGATCGTCACCTTCCCAGATTTCCTTGCGAACTATGAGAGGCATGACTATGCCGCTTTTTGAAGCCGCTCTCGGTTTATCAACACTATCTCCATGAAGCAGGAAACCATCTCTGTCGAAAGTTTTGTTTTCTGTATAGGGCCGAAGTCGAAGCACATACGGGACCATGTTCTAGAGTGTCTCCTGGCGACCCTACAATATCCTATAAACCTTGAGGGATGGGTCCCTGATTGGGCAATGTCTGGGCGGGGGGCAAGTTCTTATAAGCGCCGAAACCAGAATAACCAACTCCTGCGATCACGCCGTGTAGTTCACGCATGATCCCTGTGGAATTGTTGATAAGTCCAGCTCATTACCTGTTCACTGTTACGTCTATTGGAGTCAGGAAAGCTCTACAGGGTAAAAGGCGTAGGGGAAACCGTAGGTGTTCCCGCCGATATTTCTCCGTGTGTGGCTTTGTGTAAAAATCCCAGGTTGCGTTATAGTTTTGTAGTGTGATTCTACCTTTTCCGTTGCAGAATCCGCTCACTCGTCCTCTTCGCACATAGGCGGCAGAGCAAGGACGGGCAGAGTTTCTGTCACTGTGGCCGGCCAGGGCGTTCGGTTAGCGCGCCGGCAATCTGCATCTGAGTTCGTTGCTCGCCCGCTAAAGAGATCGACGCAACCATCGCCACCTTGCAAAGGCAGCCGACGAGCGTCGGCTAGATCGATTGCTACAACCTAGTGGCAGAACCCGGAGGAAAGATGGATGCAACTGGAATGTCCGCGGTATTTCGGGGCCTGACAACGGCTCACGTCGCCGATGCCTGCGTACGAATCGGAGTGCAAGTCCGCTGTGCACCCTGTGATCTTCGCGCTCTGTGCCCATCCAACTGGGTTGTGGGCAGAGTTCGGCCCACCCGTCACTATGGCAGTGTCGATATTTTTCTTGAAGCCTTGCAAAACGCTTCACCGGGCGAGGTTCTGGTCATCGATAACTGTGGCCGGCGAGACGAAGCCTGCGTGGGAGATCTGATTGCCCTGGAGGCGAAACACGCTGGCGTGGCGGGGATGGTCATCTGGGGGCTGCACCGAGACACGCAAGAACTCCTTGAGATAGGGCTTCCGATGTTTAGTCTTGGCGAGTGCTCAACGGGACCGCTCCGGCTCGATCCGTGGGAAGCGAGTGCATTAGTCTCGGCTTGCGTTGGCTCCTGGACGGTTGGAGCCGACGACGTTGCGATGGGTGACGCGAACGGCGTGCTCTTCCTGCCGATGGCTCGTGCGGAAGAGATCGCGACGAGAGCACGATCCATCTGTGAAACCGAGCGCGGCCAGGCGGAGAAGATGCGCCAGGGCACCTCCTTGCGTGAGCAGCTGCAGTTCTCCGATTTCCTTGCCCGGCGTTCTTCCACTTCGGCGGTAACCTTTCGCCAGCACTTGCGCCGGATTGGTGGTGCCATTGAAGAATAAGAGTTACCAAACGCAATTCCGCGCCGCGAATGACGGTTGCAAGAAATGGAGTGAAGGAAAATTCACGTTGCGTTGACTTGGCTCGACACATCGCCACCGCGAATCGCTATATCTTCGCCGAGACGATCGGGGCCAGATCTACATCTATCTTGCCCCTGGGAGTGCCCACACCCCCCTGTACGGGTTAACCTCGAGCAGGTTGCGGAACGCAGCCTGACAAAGAGGATCTAGGGATCTCTAGGGCAAAAACCACAAGCCGGGGCTGGTTGGCCCGGCTCTTCTTTGCGTGGAACTGATCCGGTTCGTCTAGGTTTTGACCGACCGTCCAGGATGTCGAAAATCCGATGTCAAAATCCGGCGCTGCTAAAAGGCTTGAAACTTCCGAGTTTTCCGTCTCACAAAAATCTCAAGACTTGCTGCGTCTCAGTTTGCCTTGCGCCACTTTGCGCCCCCATTCACCCGCCGCCAAAGCGTAACTCTTACATCACCAACGCAAGGTTCTCCAACTCATGCTGCAGGACCGGCAGGGCGCACCCCGCCATCTCAACCCGGCCCGCTGCGTCCAGAGCTGCCTTGGGCGAAACTCCATAGCCACGGCCCATCAGAAAAACCTGCAATAATTCAGCCGCTTCGTAGGAGTCGATCATGCCGCCTTGCAGCAGATCGCTGCGCAAGGCAGCCAACTCCGTTGCCGTGAATCTGTCTTTGTCATTGTGAACTGCGTCGTTCATCACCTTGTCCAGCATGGCCGTCATCACCTCCGACTCCGACCTTAACCACTTGTTGCCTATTAGACTCATCGGCAGCCATACAAGTTGCGTGCAATTCAGCTGCCGTGCCTGCCCTCTATTTTCATATACGGAAGGCTGGCCCCTTTAGATTCATAAACCCCTGTGAATATCATAAGTTGCGGTCTGATCCCGGAGCGGCGCGCCGGCGCCGGGAACCTCCGAAGTACTCTGGTAATCCCGAAACTGACACAGAGTGTCGTTTCCGGCGGGAATGCACAACGTTATGTTGACACCAACGCCGTCCCGGAATCGGCGTCCTGAAGACGGTAACTCCGGCACACATCCGGGATGTTAAGGGGAAGTAAAAATTGATGTTCTACGGTGAACAGGGCTGTCGAGATTAGGACAGCAAATTCCGCACCGCCGGTAGGGACGGCGGTTCCGGAATTTCCACACTTGCCGCGATAACTACGAGCTCTCGATCGTGGCTTCGTCGATCAGCATGATGGGAATATCGTCCTTCACCGGATACACACGATGGCACTGCGTGCACTTTAAACTCTCCGGCTTTTCGCGGTATTCAAGCGGTTGCTTGCACTTCGGGCAAACCAGAATTTCCAGCAAGTCTTTGGGAATCATGACAGACGCATTGTACGACACTGACCTCACACCAGAGTGACAGGGGCACGGAGAAAACAAAAATGAGGATTTTCTCGCTCCTCCGTGTGTTCTCGGCGCCTCCGTGGCTCCGTGGTGAACGTTCTTGTGCCCGGGCATATTATAGAATCTCCACGAAGCGAAACTATGCCCGCTAGAATCCTAGATGGCACCAAGATCGCGCAAGACATCCGCCGCGAAGTGGCTGCGGATATGAATTCCATGGCTGCCGCTGGAGTTCGTCCCGGGCTCGCCGTCGTTCTTGTTGGTCACAACCCTGCCTCGGAGATTTACGTTCGCGGCAAGATCAAGGCCTGCGAAGAAGTTGGCATTTACAGCGAGCAGCTCACGCCGCCCGAGGCCGCGACCACCGACGAGTTACTTGCACTGGTCAACGAACTGAACCGCCGCGACGAGATCGATGGCATCCTGGTGCAATTGCCCCTGCCTCCGCAGGTCGATTCCAAGAGAGTGCTGATGGCGGTCGATCCCGCCAAAGATGTCGATGGTTTCCACCCCGTCAACGTCGGGTTCCTTTCGACGCAGCGTCCCGGGCTGGTTCCGTGCACGCCCGCCGGAGTCATCGAAATCCTCAAGCGTAGCAACATTCCCATCGCAGGGCAGGAAGCAGTCGTTGTCGGGCGCAGCGACATCGTTGGCAAGCCCGCCGCCATGCTGCTGCTCAACGGCAATGCCACCGTCACCGTCTGCCATTCGAAGACCCGCGATCTGCCGGCCGTCTGCCGCCGCGCCGACATTCTCGTAGCCGCAATCGGCCGCGCTGGAATGATCACCCGCGACTTCGTCAAACCCGGCGCCGCTGTGATCGACGTCGGCATGAATAAAGTTACAGACCCTGCGGAGTTTCAGCGCCTGTTCGCGGGCAACGCAAAACGCGAGGAAACTTTTCGGGCGAAGGGATCAACCCTGGTCGGCGATGTACACCCTGAAGTGGCCGAAGTGGCGGGAGCGTTAACTCCAGTTCCGGGAGGAGTCGGGCCACTCACCATCGCGATGCTGATGTCGAACACGGTAAAAGCCGCGAAAATGAGGAGAGAGAAAAGCAGTCATCAGTGGTCAGTCGCGAATGGCTAGTACTCAGTGCCTGGTACCCAGTAACGCCCCAGCAACACCCATATACTGGGTACCAGGTACTGGCTACTAGCTACTGCTTATGCTGAAAGTCGGCCTCACCGGCGGCATCGCGTCAGGTAAATCATGTGTGGGCGAAATGTTCGTCGCCCTCGGTGCGCACCTGGTTCAGGCGGACCGCATCGCCCATCAACTGATGTTGCCCGGTCAGCCCGTGTACAACGAGGTGGTGCGGCATTTCGGCGGCGCGATTCTCAATCCCGACCTCAGCGTAAATCGCGCCAAGCTGGCTGAAGCAGCCTTCGGCTCATCAGCCTCCAGCGCGGAAGGCAAGCCATCGACATCTTCCGCAACACCTTCTCGCATTCAAGAGCTCAACCGCATCGTGCATCCTGCTGTGCTTCGCAGCCAGAATGAGTGGATGGAAGAAATGGGACGCCAGGATCCGCACGCCATCGCTATCGTGGAAGCCGCGCTCATTCTCGAAGCGGGCGCGGCAAAGAGTTTCGACCGCCTGATTGTGGTCACCTGTAGCGACGAGCAACGTATTGCCCGCTTCGCCGCACGCCAAAAACTGGACCTCGACACCGCCCGCAAAGAAGTCGAGCGCCGCATGGCCGCGCAAATGCCCGACGTGGAAAAAATCAAAGCCGCCGATTACATAATCGACAACTCCGGTTCCCTCGAACAGACGCGGGAGCAGGTTGGGCAAGTCTGGGAGGAGCTGAGAGCGCTTGTAGTATCCCAGAAATAAGAACGTTTTGCCGCGACGCTCTTGAGAATCTGTTGTTGATTCCCCGATCCAGAAATTCAGCTGCACCCCCCTGCCTACTCTCGTACCCTCCCGGACGGAACATTGGTTAAAATTCAACGTAGAATTAATCGTGGGCTTCTTCTGAGACTGGTTCTCGGGATAAGGCTCTCAGGACGAGTTCGCGTCCCAAGGCATTTTCTTTATGAGACTCATACGACCCGCAATCCTGGCGCTGGTGATCGCTGGCGCATTCTTTTATTTCACCACGTGGCGTTCGAATGCGAAGTTCGCGGCGTCGAATCCGGTGGGGTGGCTGAGCCATCCGGCGCATGTGGAGATCACCGAGGCTGCACCGGGCGAGGGATTGGACAGCGAAGAGCAGAACAATATCAGCGTCTATCGCCGGAATATTCCGTCGGTGGTGAACGTCACGTCGCGTGCCATGTCGTTCGATTTTTTCTACGGAATGGTGCCGCAGGAGGGGCAGGGGTCGGGCTTTGTAATCGATAAGGATGGGCACATCCTTACGAACTATCACGTGGTGGCCGATGCGCGGCAGGTGGAAGTTACGCTGCACAATCGCAAGAAGTACAAGGCGACGGTGGTCGGGACCGATCCCGCGCACGATCTGGCGGTGATTCAGATCAAAGCGCCGGATCTGGTTCCGTCGGTGCTCGGCGATTCACGCAATCTGCAGGTGGGGCAGAAGGTTTACGCCATCGGCAATCCTTTTGGACTAGCGGGGACGATGACGCGTGGCATTGTGAGCTCGATCCGTCCGGTACGTGAGCCCAATGGCGCTACCATCGATGAGGCAATTCAGACCGATGCCGCCATCAACCCCGGCAACTCGGGTGGGCCGCTGATGAACTGGCACGGAGAAGTGATTGGCATCAATACCATGATTTTGTCGAGCGTGGGGCAGAACTCTGGCGTTGGGTTTGCGATTCCGATCAATACGGCAAAGGCTGTGCTCAACGATTTAATGACGCTGGGCCGTGTGCGCCGGCCGGCGCTGGGTGTGCGGACCATCCCGATCAGCGCCGAGTTGGCCGATGAAATGGGATTGCCGGTCGAGTACGGATTGCTGATCGTTCAGGTCATTCCTGGCGGCTCGGCGGACCAGGCCGGCCTCCACGGAGGCAGCGAACGCGCCTATCTGGGCAACATTCCAATCATGCTCGGCGGCGATTTGATTGTGGCCATCGACGGTGAAAAGGTTGAAGACGAGCAGGACCTTGCCCAGATGATGAACAATCACCGCGCCGGTGACACGGTGAAAGTCACGATCTACCGCAACAAGAAAAAGCTGGATGTGAACGTGCCGCTGGGCGAAGCACGGGAACAAGTGTGAAAGAGCACTGTCGGTGATTCTGCAGAATTAGCGCTGGTTGGAAAAAACTCAGGCTAGGGAACGCCTTGGGAAGGGCACGAATTTATTCGTGCCGTCAGTCGTCGAAAATGCGCCCGCGCTTCAGCGCCTGCGGTACGCATTTGCGTACACAAAGTTTTGCCCCTTGCTAAATATCACCAATGGCGGAACGACGTCACATCGCAACCGCGAACGGTCGGGATTTCGCGTGGCCTACAGCACGGTGACGGTGATTAAGAAACTCTAGCCAGGCTCTCGGGGAGTCGGGTATTTAGCAGTGGCGACGCGGTTTCGCCGAGCTCGGTTGGCTGATTCCCTGATCGTCCAGTTATCTAGTTCATCACGATGAACGTCGATTCCATCCGCGAGTACTGCCTGTCTTTCCCCAAGGCCACCGAGAAGCTGCAGTGGGGCGATGCTCTCTGTTTCAAGGTGAACGAGAAAATGTTCGCCGTGCTGGGGTTGGACAATCCACGTTTGTCCTTCAAGTGCGCACCGGCGGCGTTTGCCGAGCTGATTGAACGCGAGCACATTCAGCCCTCGCCGTATCTCGGCCGCTACAAGTGGGTGATGCTCGACCGCCTGGATGCGGTAGGATGGGACGAATTGCGCCAGTTAATTCAGACGTCGTACAAGATGGTGTCAGCCAAAGCGCCCGGGAAAAAATCGACGGGAAAGAAAGGCCTCGCCAAGCGCACAACACGCAAGAAAAGCGGGCGAGCTTGAGAATCCGGCACCGAACGTAGTTTTCGGCAAGTCTGCCCCCCAATCTCTCTAGGTGAGAGTGCTCGTACCCTCGTGCTACCTTCGATTTGACTCTGCTTGCCACGGTCGGCTAGCCTCAAGGGTCCGCCCTTTCCTGGACACACTCGATCGAAATGCGATCCCGGCAAAAATCATTGATTTTGCTGCTGCTGGCGGCGGTGACGGTATGCGCGTCGCGCGGAGCCCTCGGCTCTACTGAGCCGGTCCATGCCCAGCACGGCATCGTGGTTAGCGTGCACGAATTAGCCTCGCGCGCTGGAGTCGAGATCATGCAAGCCGGCGGCAATGCCATCGACGCTGCGGTGGCTACCGGGTTCGCGCTGGCTGTCGTGCATCCCCCTGCGGGAAACCTGGGCGGCGGGGGATTCATGCTGCTTCGGATGGCTGACGGTAAAGTACATTTCATCGACTATCGCGAAACAGCGCCCGCGGCGGCAAAGGCTGATCTATATCTCGATGCTCATGGCAACGTGATCGAAGACGCTAGTGTGGTCGGATACAAAGCGATTGGTGTCCCGGGATCGGTTGCAGGGATGGTCTACGCCGAGAAGAAATACGGAAAGCTCACGTTGAAGCAGGTGATCGCTCCGGCCATTCGGCTCGCGCGCGAGGGCTATGCTTTGACTTGGACGGAAGCGCGCGATATGGAGCATGACAAATATCTGGGCAAGTTCCCGGAGTCGCGGCGCATCTTTCAGCGCGACGGCAACTTCTATAAAGCCAGAGAAGTTTTTCGGCAGCCCGAATTGGCGCGAACCCTGGAGCGAATCGCCGCGAATCCTGACGATTTCTATCACGGATCGCTGGCACGCGAGCTGGTGGCTGCGTTGCAGAAAGGCGGCGGGCTGATCACTGTCGACGATCTGGCGCACTATGAAGTGAAAGAACGTGAGCCGGTTCGCGGGACCTATCGTGGATATGAAATCATCAGTGCGCCGCCGCCCTCTTCCGGCGGGACCGTTCTGATTGAATCGTTGAACATTCTCGAAGGCTACGATCTGGCCAAGATGGGCAGCAGGTCGGCGGAATCGATCCATTACACGACCGAGGCGTTCCGGCGGGCATTTTTCGATCGCGCGGAATTCCTCGGCGATCCGGACTTTTCGAAGATTCCGGTCGCGCAGCTCATCGACAAAAAATATGGCGTTGCCTGGAGCCAATCGATCACAAGCGACCATGCCAGCCCCAGCAAAGAATTGAAGCGCCCGGCAATTTTCAGCGAGCTTGAGCAATATGCCGCGTCCCATCCGGATCCGGTTTCGAATCACGAATCGCCGCACACCACACACTATTCCGTGGTCGATGCGGAGGGAAATGCAGTCGCAGTCACGACCACCATCAATGACTGGTTTGGATCGCGTGTCACAGCAGAAGGCCTCGGCTTCCTCTTGAACGACGAAATGGACGATTTCTCCGCTAAGGCCGGCGTGCCGAATTCCGATGGATTGATTCAAGGCGCGGCGAATGCGATCGCGCCGGGCAAGCGGCCGCTATCGTCGATGACGCCGACTCTCGTTGTGCATGATGGCCAGATTTTTCTCGTGCTGGGGTCTCCCGGCAGTTCGAAAATCATCACCACGGTGGCCAACGTTCTGATGGGCGTGATCGATTACGGCATGAATATTCAGGAAGCGGTGAATGCTCCGCGCTTTCACAATCAATGGATGCCGGACGTTTTGAACGTCGAGCAATGGTTTTCGCCGGACACGGTGCACACTTTAGAGAAGATGGGGTACCACGTGCAGGTCGGGCTGCACGAGTTTGGAA
>JBAPOI010000866.1:0-4357 GCA_049279555.1 Candidatus Sulfotelmatobacter sp. | reverse complement strand
GCCGTGGCCGACGCTTACCACATCGCCATCGGGAAAAAACAATGACGATTCAGCTCACTCACTTCAGCGCGGCATTCGTGTTCGCTCTATTCGCCTCGATTGTCTTTGGCATCACGCATCGCGAGACGACACGCGATATGGTTCGCTATGGCCTCTATTGCTTCGCGATGTTCCTGGGAGGCGTTCTGCTGGCGGGCTGGGCCATGTGGTTTGTCCGGCGGTGAGAGCTTAGGCTTTTTAGTCGAATGTTGTTGGGTCATCCCAGGGCTTCCACTCGTCATCCTGCCCATACGAAAGCGTCAAACACCCGCTTTGACTCGAAATTCAGACGCCGGTAGAGTTCTACCGCGCGACTATTCGCTTCGGTGACTGTGAGCGAAAGCATGGAAAATCCTCGCTTTCGGAGACTGCCTACCGTCGCGGCGAGCAGTGATTCGCCAATTCCGTGAGAGCGATATTCCGGCAAAACGCAAACCTGCGTGACATGCCCTACGTCGCCGCGAACCCGAGAACACAGGATCAGACCAATTAGATTCTTGGCTTTCCGATCCACAGCGGCGAATGACGATTCGATATCGAATAAACCGCATCCTGGGAAACGTACAATGTTATTCAGAAAGCGCAGCGATCCCGTCAGCGTGTGATATTGATCGTTGATCTGCGCATCCACATGGCCGCGATATGCCGCGGTGATCACGGCGGCGGCTGGCTGATAATCGGCTTCCGTCCAGCGCCGAATCTCAACATCGGGATGCTTCGCGAGACTCGGCACTGGGCTGCCCAGCCCGAGTGTCATGAATAGGCGTGGATGACGCTGGAACCCCTGATCCAGAAACGGTCGCGCCACACTGCCGGCCTCATGCGCCAACAGCTGCGCCTCAACGCGATGAATTCCGGGAGACTGCTGCAGCGTCTCGATCACGTGCGTCAGCAGTTTCAGTTCTACCTCGCGGGGATTTGCAAGCCGCCCACCGTTCGCGACAAAAAGATCACCAACCACTCCCTTGCTGCCTTCGTAGACAAAAAAGCTGTAGCCGAAAATGCGGCCGCGGTCGATGGCGGCATACCCTGGAAGAATTTTCGCATCGACATAGCGCAAGATCATTTCCGCGGACCCGCTGTAGTCCCAGGAAAGCAGACTTCCCCACACTCGCGATTCGTCATCGAGCAAGGGGCGCATGTCTACGGAAGAAAAATGCCGAAGGTCGAGAATCTCCACGGGGCTCCTACATAGTTGGCCCACTATTGCGGCCTCGTTCCGGATGGCAGAACGAACGTGCTGCGTCCGACAGGCCCATGATAAAGGATTCTACTGTGCAGGAACCGTACCCGCTGCGCCAACCCAGTAATAGTCTATTCGCTGCGCGGCATAGTGTCCGAGGTAAGAGACGTGGCGGCCCGTCAGCAGCCTTTTGATTTCCAACTGCGAATTCTCTGGCGCGACCAGTAAATGCTCTCCCTGCAAAACCCCTTGCCAGTCGTAGTTGACGGTCAGCCGGTTGCGGTAAAAGGTAAGCCCGTACTCCAACTCGCGTGGTACATGGAAAACCGCGAGCGGCAGCGAATGCGTTTCAATACTGGCGATTTCCAGAGACAGCGGACGGGCGGAAAATTTCTGGTCAAGCGACACCGAGCCCAGTTTCAACACTGCTCCCACCGTAAGCACAACGGGGATTAACGTGACGAACCGCAACATACGCAAGCCCGCCTTGCGCACCAGAGTCAGCGCAATTCCTGAGCACAGCATAAACGCCACAGCGAGTGCGCCCAGCAGGGGTTGCCCTCCGGGCAAACGACGCTGTGTGAGCAAATAGGCGATTAGCAAAGCTGGGACTATCGGAGCAGCCGCCAGAAATCCATGCAGCACCGCCAGCGATTTCGCGACCGATCCGTTCTGCGCTCCCTTTTGCTCCAAAAGCTGCCTCAAGTAGTCCGTCAATAGCAGCGCTCCGGCCGGAAACGCGGGCAAGATGTATCCAGGCAGTTTTGATTTTGAGATCGAGAAAAATATCAACGGGACGATCAACCAACAACTGACGAAAATGCTGAATTGATATTCGAAATCAATTGCGCGAGTCTCGGGCGAATTTCGTTTTTCCCACCATGACCGGACCGGTTGAACTAGAGCGGCGATCACGAAGACCGTCCACGGAATCAGTGCCAACGCGGCGACTGGCAGGTAATACCAGACGGGTTCCGTGTGGTGATAAAGATTTTTCGAGAACCGTGCGAGATTGTGTTCGACGATGAATTCGTGAAAGAAAGTTGGGTTGCGAATTTGGACCGCGAAATACCAGGGTAGCGCTATGACGCAGAAAAAAATGATCCCCGACAGCCAGAGAGTCTTCAAAATCAGACGAAAGTCGCGAATGCTGGCCGCATATAGCACGATCACTAAGAAAGCGAGAAAGGGCGCCACCGGCCCCTTTGCCAGCATTCCTAAACCCATAAAGCCGTAGAAGCCGGCGAGATAAATTCGGTTTCCACGCTCCCGCCAGGCCCACCAGCCGAGCATTCCGATGGTGAACGCCGCCGCCAGCGCCATATCCATCGATGCAGCGCGGGCATAACCAATGATTCCAGCACAAGAAGCACAAACCAGCGCGCCGTCAACTTCCAATCCGCGACGAAAATGGCGCAGGAAAAAGTAAACGGCAAGCACGAGAAATGTCGCGTCGAGCGCCGAGGGCAGCCTGGCGGCCCAGTCGCCCACGCCAAGAAGCTTGTACGCCACCATGGCCTGCCAGTAATAAAGGGGCGGCTTTTCCAGCCATGGTTCTCCGCCCAGCACCGGGGTGATCCAATCACCACGCTCCAGCATTTCGCACGCTACCTGCGCGTAGCGCGGCTCATCCGCGCCGATCAAGCCAAACTGCCCCAGCCCATAAAAAAAAAGAAATGCGCAGAAGCCCGCAAGCAACAGAGCGTCGGCACGGGTGCGATTGGTCATCGCGTGGGGATTCGAGCAGCTGCAGACATCGGTAGTGGGATTGTTAATTTGTTGATTGTCAATTTGTCGATTGATTGCCGATTCAAAACCCTCATCACCCATACCTTCACGAACGCCTTCAATCAACAATCAAGAATTCAGCAAATCACAATTGCCTCGTTACTGCACGGAAGGACCGCGGCGCAATGACTCGAGAACCTCGCGCACTGCATCGGCCCGGGGCCCGTCCACCGAGCACCCGCTCGCGCACTCGTGGCCGCCTCCGCCGAATCCCTCCGCTACTTGCGCTACATCGAGCTTACCTTTGCTGCGCAGGCTCACTCGAAAACGTCCGTCGGGGAGCTCGCGGAAAAATGCCGCTACCTCAATCTCTCCAATGGAAAGCACATAGTTCACCAGGCCTTCGCAGTCTTCTTCCTTCGCGCCCCAGCGCTCCATCTGTTCGAGGGTCACCCACGTCCAGCCAATATGGCCTTCGGTATTAAGGTTGCGCAGAGATTCTCCGAGCAACCTCATCTTGGCGACAGAGTGAGCGAAATAAATGCTGCGAGCGCAATGCGAAGGGTCGGCGCCGGCCAACACGAGTTCGCGTGCCAGCGCGAACGTATGCTCGTTAGTTCCTTGAAACATAAACGAGCCAGTGTCGGTCATCAGCGCCGTGTAAAGGCAGGTTGCGATGTCAGGAGAAAACGGAGTTCCCGCTTCGCGCGCTAGGCGGAACACCATTTCTCCAGTGGCCACGGCATGCGGATCGATCCAGTTCACGTCGGCGAATGGACGCCCGCTGACGTGATGATCGATGCTGATCAGAAATCGATCTTCCAGCCCCTCCAACCGCGTGCGGTGAATACTGTCGCACTCCAGAATAATCGCCGCCTCGTAACTGCCGGAGACGCGATCAGCTTGCAGCACTTGATCAGCGAAGGGCAGAGTGCGATAGATTCTTGGCACACCGTCGTGCAGCACAACATCCGCCTGCTTTCCCATGGCACGCAGAATTTGGCAGCAGGCCAGCGCAGAGCCGATAGCGTCGCCATCGGGTCGCGCGTGCGAAGTAAGCACGAAACGGTCGCGCTGCTCAAACTGCCGGAGAACATCCTGCAAGATGGTGCTCATGCCTTTTTCTTCACTGGTTCGGTGCGAGGCTTCGTTCTTTTCTTTGCCCGCGCCAGCAATTCTTCTACCCGCGCCTTTTCTCGCTCCGAACGATCCAACCGAAAATACAATTCAGGCGCGCGCCGCAAGCGCAACCGCTCCACTAATTCATGACGTATATATTCTTTCGCAGCGAGCAGTCCCTCGAGGCTTCGCTCCGCTTCCTGGTCGTCGCCATCAACGTCGACCAGAACCTGCGCTGAGCGTCCGTCATCCGCGACAAGCACTGCAGTCACTCCCACCAGCCCGATC
>JBAPOI010000865.1:0-5090 GCA_049279555.1 Candidatus Sulfotelmatobacter sp. | reverse complement strand
TGCTGAGCATCAGCTTCTCGCTGCTGCTGCTTACGCTCATGATCTCCATCTGGCGCACTTTTTATATTGATGTGGGAGCGGTCGATTCGGCGAAGCGAGTGATTACCCGCGACCGTGTTTCGCTGGCTTTTTTTCTGCCGGGATATTACCGCGACAAGATTCGATCGGTCCCAGGAGTGGTTGCAGTAGCGCCAATGACCTGGTTTGGAGGGCGCTATAAAGATGACCGGCCGGAAAACTTTTTCGCCCAGATGGCGACCGATCCGGACGAGTATCTGAAGGTTGCATCCGACAAGATCATTTCTCCCGATCAAGTGATTGCGTGGCAGCGTGACCGCGCCGGGGCCATCGTCGATGTGACGCTGGCGAATAAATACGGTTGGAAGATTGGCGACAAAATCACGCTGCTAGGAACGATATTCCCGGTGAATCCGGAGTTGACGATTCGCGGCATCTACCACCGCGATCCGCCGCAAAACGCGCTGTATTTCAACGCAAAATATTTGGAAGAAGCCATCCCCTGGTTCAAAGGGCAGGCGGGATTCTACTCGACGCAAGTGGCTCAGGCCGGCGATGTGGCACGGGTTTCGGGCGTGATTGACGACATGTTTCACAACTCGCCCGAGCAGACGAAGAGTGAGAGTGAAAAAGCCTTCCAGCTATCGTTTGTGGCAACGCTGGGCAACGTGAAAGCGTTTATTCTTGGCATCTGCGGCGCAGTTGTGTTTGCCATCCTGCTGGTGTCTGCGAACACGATGGCCATGTCGGTGCGCAGCCGCACCCGCGAAGTGGCCGTGCTGAAGACTCTGGGCTTCACGCGTCAACGCGTGCTCTCGCTCTTCGTGTTCGAAGCTGTGGCACTCGCCGTGTCAGGCGGTTTGTTGGGCATACTGGGAGCGGCCGGGTTGATTCAGTTACTAACGCATTCTTCGATTGCGCTTGGAGTTCCCATCGATATGAAGGTCACGTTGCCAACCATGGTCCTTGCTTTGTTGGTGGCTGCAACTGTGGGATTTCTGAGCGGGTATGTGCCCGCATACGGCGCCTCGCGCACAAATATTGTCGAGGGGTTGCGGCACATTGGCTGAACCCCGGTTGAATTGATTCGTTGTATTGAGAGCGAACTTATGGCGATACCGATCAGTTATAACGTACGCAATTTGAAGCTCCGCAAGGGGCTCACCATCATGACTGCGCTGGGCATCGCGCTGACGGTTACCACCGCGATTTTCCTGATGGCTCTTTTGGCGGGGCTGAAGCGAGCTTTTGTTTCCAGTGGAAATCCGCAGAACGTGTTGGTACTGCGAAAAGGGTCGGAAGCCGAATTGTCCGGCGGATTCGATGCGGCACTGTTTCCTACACTCAAAGTTCTGCCGGGGATTGCCAAGGACAGCCGCGGCGAGCCCATGGTTTCCGGCGAATGGGTGGTGGTGATCGTGCTTCCGCGTAAGGACGGCACGGGCGAGGTGAACGTCACGGTGCGCGGCATGATGCCCGACGGATTGGAGTTGCGGCCCAGCGCGAAGTTGATCGAGGGACGCTGGTTTCAGACCGGTCAGCGTGAAGTTGTGGTGAGCAAATCGATTCGCGGCCGCTTCTCTCACGCCAACATTGGCGACACCATGGAGTTCGGCAAGGGATCGTGGAAAGTGGTGGGAGTGTTTGACGCCGGTGGCTCCGCGTACGAATCTGAAATTTGGTGTGATGTGAATCAGATGGCCGCTGACTTCGACCGGCAGGGCGGCTACTCGTCGGCATACCTGCGCGCTACCGATCCCATCGCCGCCGATGCTTTGAAAAACCGGGTGAGCGACGACCAGCGCCTCAAACTCGAAGGAGTTCTGGAGACAGATTATTACGCGAAGCAGACCAGTTCAGGAGCTGCGATCAAATACATCGGAATCGTGGTAGCGGTCATCATGGCCATCGGGTCGAGTTTTGCCGCGATGAATACGATGTACGCCGCAGTGGCTTATCGCGGGCGTGAGATTGCGACGTTGCGCGTGCTGGGATTTTCCCGGCCTTCAATTTTGACATCGTTTGTCTTGGAATCTTTGTTGCTGGCTTTATTGGGTGCGCTTGCCGGAATTCTGCTGATGCTGCCGTTCAATGGAATGCAGACGGGAACATCGAATGCGGTGACGTTTAGCGAAGTTGTATTCAGCCTGCAGATCACTCCGCTGGTTGCCGTCTATGCAGTTGCTTTCGCGCTGATTATGGGATTCTTCGGCGGGCTGTTTCCCGCATGGCACGCGGCGCGGCAGAATATTCTTACAGCGTTGCGAGGGTAGCTTGGCGACCAGCGGAACTGGCGCCCTGAAGCGTTCGTATTTAGCTTCGTAGCATTTTGTCGTACTTAATTGTCTATGCCGATTGACGCCAAACACCAGGACCTGCAGAGCTTGCGGATCGACCGCACCGAGCGCGGCACGGGCAGCGGCGAACCGCCGGCCTGGGCACGCCGCTACATCGTCATCGGGATCGTTGTCGTGGCTGTGCTGAGTCTCTCGGCTCTGGCTTATCGCTTGCTTTCCCGCGACGTTCCCGAGGTCGAGGTCGTGCGCGCGTCCGCTGAGAGCAGCGATATAGGCGGCACGGTGCTTTCGGCCACGGGCTACATCGTCGCGCATCACACCATCAACGTGAATTCGAAAGTGACCGGTCGCTTAGCATGGATCGGCGTGGAAAAAGGCGACAAGGTGAAGGAAGGCCAGGTTTTAGTTCGGCTGGAAGATGAGGAGTTCCGCGCTTCCTACGAGCAAGCCAAAGGCGCGTTGGATAACGCCCGCGCCTATCTTGACGAACTCGAGCACGGATCGCGGCCAGAGGAGATTCAACAGGCGCAACACAATCTGGATGAAGCGCGAGCCACGCTGGTGAATGACAAACTCACCCTCGACCGGACCAAAGAACTCTCTGCGGGAGGCGTGGTTTCCCGTCAGGCGCTCGACGATGCCACGGCGAAATTCGATTCCGATCAGCAGCGCGTGAATTCTTTGGAGAAGGCATTTCAGCTCATGAAAATTGGACCACGCGCCGAAGAACTGGCTCGCGCCCGTGGATCGGTAGCGCAAGCGCAAGGGCTTGCCGATTACGCGAAGTCGCAGCTCGATGCTACCGTGATTCGCGCTCCAGTCACCGGGACGATCCTTGACCGCACTGCCGAAAAAGGCGAGCTCATCACGGCGCAGTTTGCCAGCGCCGCAGCGGGTGGTCCTCAAGGATCGGTTGTCTCGCTGGCAGACCTGAACGACATTCAGGTGGAGCTCGATATTGCGCAATCCGATTTTGCCCGACTCGGTTCCAAACAGAAGGGAATCGTTACCGTGGACGCGTATCCCGACCGCAAGTATAACGGCGAGATCGCGCAGATTTCGCCGGAAGCGAACCGGCAGAAGGCCACGGTGCAGGTAAAGGTGCAGGTGCTGAATCCGGATGAATATCTGCGGCCGGAGATGAACGCGACCGTAAAGTTTCTAGCGGGCGAACAAAAACCGACCAGCACCCAGCCGGTGGGAGCTTTTGTGCCAGCCACCGCGTTGCGCGATCACGATGGTAAGAAAGTTGTTTTCCTCGCGTACGATGGCAAAGCGCGGATGCGTGAGGTTCACGTGTTGAGCCAGCGCACCGACGGATTTCTCGTCGATGGACTGGTGGGCGGCGAAAGCGTGATCAGCAAAGGTCCGCCAGAGTTGAAAGATGGAGACAATATCAAGATTAAGGGTTCGTAGAGCTTCGGCGACAAAAATTTGCGGAGTAAAAACAGAGGGGCAATTATGAGCACAGTGGCTGAAACCAAAGTCGCAACCGGAACCAAAGTTGTGCAGGCACGGAACGTCAGCAAGGTCTTCAAGCGCGAAGCTTTTGAAGTGAAGGCGCTCGACGATGTGTCGATCGACATCGCAACCGGAGAATTCATGGCGCTGATGGGACCGTCTGGTTCAGGGAAGACAACGCTGCTGAACATGATCGCAGCCATCGACCGGCCGACTTCAGGAGAACTGCTGGTACAGAACCAGAACATTTTTCGCTTCAACGACGCGCAGGCCGCGCACTGGCGCAACGAGCACATTGGATATGTGTTTCAGACGTTCAACCTGATCCCGGTGCTAACCGCTTTTGAGAATGTGGAGTTGCCCCTGTTGCTGACCAAACTGAACCAGCAGCAGAGGCGCGATCACGTTGTGACCGCGCTAAAACTCGTGGGGCTTGAGGAGCGGGTCAACCATCTTCCGAAGCAACTTTCCGGCGGGCAAGAGCAGCGAGTTGCGATCGCGCGGGCGATTGTGAGCGACCCCACGCTGTTACTGGCGGATGAGCCTACCGGCGACCTGGATAGTCACTCGGCTACTGAAGTCCTGGAAATATTGAAACGCCTAAACGAAGACTTCCATAAGACCATCGTAATGGTGACCCACGATCCACACGCAGCCTCGTATGCCCACGTCACCCGGCATCTGGAGAAGGGAATGCTTCTGCCGCCGGGCTAGCAATGTTTACCTAGGATCTTCACTGCTGAAAGCTTCAAGCTGAAATAGAAAGCTTGGTCGATTCTGCTTCCCCGTCGGCAACCCATTGCCAGGCGCGGCGGCCATTGTCGAGAGAGACAGCCTTGGCCTCTCCATAGGACACCAAACGATTCAGCACTGTGGTCACGGACGCCATGGGATCTTTGTGTCGCGTCAGCATGGGCGGGACTCTTTCCTGAATGCGGTCACAGACATCGCGCGCACTCAGGGCGCGGTTTGCGTCCATTAGAATCATTCGACAGGCCTTGGTAAAGCCCGGCTGTCGACCGCTGCTCTTGCGATCCACCAATTCCAGCAATTCATCGCTCAACACGCTGTCGCCAAAGAGGTTAGCGAGGCCAGCGATGGTCTGCTTGATGGTGCCGATCCGGCGCATCACCTCGGTGCGTTGCTGCAGCAGTTGCCGCAACTCTTCATGGGCCTGGCGCACCACTTCTTGAACATGACCGTTTCCGCCGCTCGGAATCGTTCTCTCGATGTGCTCCTGGATTTCCATAAAACCTCCATGCCCTCGCCCTCTAGACGTAGCACAACTCTCGAACCGTCACTCTCTAACCAAAT
>JBAPOI010000864.1:0-10301 GCA_049279555.1 Candidatus Sulfotelmatobacter sp. | reverse complement strand
GTATTCCTGCGTGCGGCGGTGAGCATCGTGCGCGAGCACATAATTCTCGATGGTGAGGCCCAGTTGCAGCGCGAGACCAACCATGAGACGGGGGCCAGACATCCCGAATGCCTTGCGATCCGCGTGAGGAAACAGAATCACTCCGAAAACGTGCTCACGGGTCTGGAGGCTCACGGCGGTGAGGTTGCGGATTTCGGCTTCTTGGAGAACGTTCTTGAGGTCGGCGAAAGTTCCGGCCGAGCTTACGGGCACAGGTTCGGTCATCTGCGCCAGGTCGCGCACGGTGAAGAGTCCGCCATGGCGAAAGGTCAGTTCGCTGATGTACTCTCCGGCTCCACTCTCGGTGAGTCCTTCGAGGAATTCCGAGGAGAAACCGCGCTCAACCGAGGGCAGCAGACCCCGCCATCGCTCGGCGATGTAAATAGCGGCGCGGCGGGCGGACAAGGCATTGGCCAACCGCTCCAGCGCCCACTGTAGGTTGGGCAGTAGATCGTCGGCGGAGAGCAATTGCCGGGGATCAACGCCCAGAGTCGAAAGAGCGAGAGTATTTTCCTGCACGGCGTTGCGCTCGTTTTCAAACAGCACCATCACCATGGCGACGCCGAGCAGCATTTGCGGCACTGGCCCAAGCACATGGCCAACGCTGCCAAACATTTCCGCCCAGGGATTGTTGGACTGGACCGAAGCCATCAGAACGGCCCACAGCGCAAGGGAAAAGCCCAGCAATTGGAATCCCACCGATCCTCTGCGGTGCGCATGCAGGTAGAAGGCTGCCGAGCAATAAAGCAGCACCGCGGTCATGAAAATTACAACCAGACTTACCGGGCGCGATCCCATGCCAGTTGTGCTGGCCGTAAGATAGTTGCGCAAATCGACCGAGGCTGCTGCGGTGCCGGTAACGGCGAGCGCCCAGTCATACCAGCGGAAGCGGAACGAGGCGCGCGTGAGGCGAGTGGAGACGAAGATGCTGACTGCCATTGTTACGGAAAACAAAGAGCTGGCAAAAAATGCGGACGTCGCCGGCGGATGGAAAAAGCGAAGAGCATCGAGCGCGTAGTGGATTGAATAACAAGCCCACGCAATCTGCCAGGCGCGAAAGTAAGCCTGGCGGCTCTGCTGGTAAAGGTAAGTGAAGAGCAGGCACAGCAGCAGGGCGACCACGCCTGGAATGATTACGATGCTTGTGGCGATACTATTCATTCATTGAGGGCGGCGAAGAATCCCGCAGATCTGGATCAGAAACGTGGGAGAAAATTAACAATTCAATGCTTTCACACGCAGGGGTGTGAGTACAACAGGATTTAAGTACAATGCCCTCACTGTAGAATACTTAGAATCAGTAACTTAAGAGGAGGTTGTTTCTTCTCTTCGCTTGACGATAGTTTTCTGCGCCTCATACCATCAAAGTTTAGCGACCTATGCCTGAATCCGGTGTTTCCATATCCGCGAAACCGCGAGTGCGCTTTGCGCCTTCGCCTACGGGCTTTCTGCATGTAGGCAGCGCGCGCACGTTTATTTTTAACTGGCTGTATGCCCGCCACAACGGCGGCACCATGATTCTTCGGCTCGACGATACTGACGTGGAACGCAACACGCAGGCCTCGGTCGATTCTATTTTTGATGGACTGAAGTGGCTTAATCTTGGCTGGGATGAAGAGTACAAACAGTCGGAGCGGGTTGATCTGCACCGCAAAACGGCCTGGGCGATTTTCGAGAAAGGGCTTGCCTATCGTGACTTCACCCCGGCGCACGCCGGCGACAGTGGGAAGTCCGGGGCGCAAGGGACTTGGCTGTTCAACGTGGAGGCGCGTGAACTTTCACGCGAAGAGAGTGATCGCCGAGCCGCCGCGGGAGAGCCGTTTGCGTTGCGTTTTCGCGTACCGCGCGAGGGACAGGTGGTGCAATTTACGGATGCGGTTTACGGCGAGCAGGTAAAATCCGCCGCCGACATCGAAGACTTTGCGCTCCTTCGTTCTGACGGCATGCCGACTTATCATCTTGCCTCGTGTGCCGATGACGCCGACCTCGGCATCTCGCACATCATCCGCGGGCAGGACCATCTTACGAACACCTTCAAGCACGTGCTCATCTTCGAAGCAGCCGGCTGCATGTCGCCGCAGTTTGCGCACCTGCCGCTGCTGGTCGCGCCCGACGGGACGAAGCTTTCGAAGCGCCGCCATGGGCCGGTTGTGAGCGTCACTACTTATCGCGACGCGGGATTTCTCTCCGAAGCCTTCATCAATTTTCTTTGCCTGCTGGGGTGGTCGCCAAAGAACGACCGCGAGAATATGTCGCTGCAGGAGCTGACTGACATCTTCTCGCTCGAAGGTATCAACCGCTCGAATGCCGTGGTGAACTTCAAGGAACCCGCTGTTACTCCGGAGGAGACGTTCGATTCCAAAGCGGTGTGGCTGAATGCGGAGCACATTCGCGGATTGCCGGTGGAAGAATTGAGTGCGCGGCTGCTGCCGATTGTGCAGGGGGTGGGATTTCACGTGACGCCGGAAAAGATGCTGCGGATCACGCCACTGATTCGCGAGCGCATCAAACTGCTGCGCGACGTGCTCACTGCGGCGGATTTTTTCTTTGTGGAGCAGTTACCACCGTACGACCGCGCTGAGCTTGTCCCACAAAAAGGCGATGCGGCAATGGCACTGAAAGTTCTCACGCGAGCGTGCGAGGTGCTGGCGAATGTTGAGTTCAAACATGATCCGCTGGATCAGGCTCTGCGCGCCACTGCGCAGGAACTGGGAGTGAAAGCGGGACAAATGTTTCAGCCGATCCGCGTAGCTGCCTGTGGGCGCAAGAACGCGCCGCCGCTGTTTGAGACGCTGGAGGTGTTAGGGAAAGAGAAAACGATGGCGCGCATCGAGCAAGCGATCCAGAATGCCGAAAACTTCAAGCCGTGAACTCCTGCTCGTGAAGTGCTCCGTGCGATAAGATCAACAGTGATGAACCCATCGTCCCCTACCGAAGCTGGAGAAAAAGCTGTGGATGTCTCGCCGTCTGCGCCGTCGAATTTTATTCGCGACATCATCATCGAAGACCTCGAGACCAACAAGTACAACGGCCGCGTGCAGACGCGCTTCCCTCCAGAACCCAACGGCTACCTGCACATCGGCCATGCCAAAGCAATCTGCCTGGATTTCGGTTTGGCCGACGAATTCGGTGGACATACGAACCTGCGTTTTGATGACACGAATCCCGAGAAAGAAGACACGGAATACGTGGATTCGATCCAGGAAGACGTAAAGTGGCTTGGTTTTCATTGGGACGGGCTGCACTATGCCTCCGATTATTTCGATCAGCTCCATGAGTGGGCGGTAAAGCTGATTAAAGATGGCAAGGCTTATGTCGACGATTTGTCGGCCGATGAGATTCGCAAGCATCGCGGAACGTTGACCGAGCCGGGAACAAACAGTCCATATCGCGATCGCCCGGTCGAAGAGAGTCTGGATTTGTTTGAGCGCATGAGAGCCGGAGAATTTCCGGATGGGTCGCGGGTTCTGCGGGCCAAGATCGACATGGCTTCTCCGAACTTCAACATGCGCGATCCGGTGATGTACCGCATTCTGCACGCCGAGCATCACCGCACCGGCAACAAGTGGTGCATTTATCCCATGTACGACTTTGCGCACGGGCAGAGCGATTCGCTCGAAAAAGTTACGCACTCCATGTGTTCGCTGGAATTCGCCGACCATCAGCCGCTCTACAACTGGTTTATCGAGCAGCTTGGCATTTTTCCCTCGAAACAGATTGAGTTCGACCGCCTCAGCCTGACCTACACCATGATGAGCAAGCGCAAGCTGCGGCAGCTCGTCGAGGAGAAACGAGTCAACGGGTGGGACGATCCGCGCATGCCAACGCTTTCCGGGTTGCGCCGTCGCGGCTATACGCCAGAGGCGATACGCAATTTTGTGACCGCCGCTGGGGTTTCGCGCACCAATGGTACAGTCGAGCTGGCGATGCTCGAACACTTTGTTCGTGAAGACCTGAACAGGCGCGCACCGCGGGTGATGGCGGTACTGCGTCCGCTGAAAGTTGTGATCGACAACTATCCGGAGAATCAGACCGAAGAGATGGACGCAGTGAACAACCCAGAAGACGTGAGCGCCGGTACGAGGAAGGTGCCATTTTCGCGCGAACTCTACATCGAGCAGGATGACTTCCGCGAAGTTCCCCCGAAGGGATATTTCAGGCTCTCGCCGGGACGCGAGGTGCGCCTGCGTTACGGATACCTGGTCACATGCAAGAGCGTGGTGAAGAACGACAAGGGCGAAGTGGTGGAAGTGCATTGCACGTATGATCCTGCGACACGCGGCGGCAATACACCGGACGGACGAAAAGTGAAGTCGACCATTCATTGGGTATCGGCGCCGACTGCCGTTGATGCCGAAGTGCGGATTTACGAAACTTTATTCACCAAAGAAAATCCGGATGATGTGAATGAGGGGCAGGATTTCACTGCGAATCTGAATCCGAATTCGCTGGAAGTGATTGCGAACGCGAAGCTGGAGCCGTCGCTGGCGAATCCTTCGGCGGGCTTACGCTATCAGTTTGAGCGGCTGGGATATTTTTGTGTCGATCCGGATTCGAAGCCAAGCAAGCCGGTTTTTAATCGGACGGTAGCGTTGAAGAATACTTGGGCAAAGGTCGAGAAAAAGCACAGAGCGTAGTATCGACCCTATCGCGAATTGGCCAACTGGGAAGGGAAACAAGAAAGCAAAACCCCGAGCGCGTCTTCCACTCGGGGCCTGCATATCTGCCTGTCAAGCTTCAACATCGATTATCGAAAGGTGTCAGTTGAAAGTCAAGTTACTTGAGGAGCCTGCCTGTCAGAGACTCCTCGTCAGATTCCCCTACCGAACCAGGGAATGCTGTGGACCCGACGGGATTCGAACCCGCACCTTCAAGCTTGACAGGCAGATATGCTGCCAGTTACACCACGGGCCCAAGAACAGGCTAACCGTCGGCGTGATGTCCGCGCGCGCTTCCGGCTTTGTTTTTCTAGCGCAAAGTCCAATTTGGGAATGAGGGGGGCTCTTCAGCGTACAATTTGAAACGCCGCATTGGCCTTGGGAAGCGTGCAGGACAAGTGCGACCTTACGCTTGGATCAACAATATGCACCTAATGAACCTCACCGCATTTCTGGAGATCGCCCGTACACCGGTCTCGATGTGCATCGCCGGCATTCTGCTTTTTCTGATTGGCGTATTGGCTGCGAAGACCGACTTCGCGCAGGCGCGAAGGCTCGACAAAGTCGTTGCCTTAAGCAATTTGTGTTTCGCGCTTCCTCTCGCGGTTTTCGGCGCGCTGCATCTTTCCGCCGCTCGCGGGCTCATGAACATGGTGCCGGTGTATATACCCTGGCGTTTGTTCTGGGCATATTTCGTTGGCGTCGCCCTGATCGCCGCGTCCCTGAGCATTGCTACGAAGATTCAGGTGCAGTGGTCCGGGCTTCTGTTCGGCATCCTGATGCTTGTGATAGAGGCGCTGCTGATTATCCCCGGGCTTTACGCCAAACCCCACGACAGATTTTCATGGACAATTTTGTTCCGTGAGTTTTCATTCGCCTCCGGAGGCTGGATTCTTGCGGGAGATGCGATGGCCCGACGCGACGGGCAAGGAAGAAGCAAGCTTGTCGCAATTGGCCGCGTTGTGATCGGCATGGCCGCGATATTTTACGGCGTCGAGCACTTTCTTCATCCCATCAATGTTCCGGGCGTTCCTCTGGAAAAACTGATTCCCACCTGGATTCCGGGGCGGATGGTTATCGGCTATCTGACCGGCGCACTTCTGGTGGTTTGCGGGACAGCCATCCTGCTGGCTAAGAAAACGCGGACGGCGGCAACTTATCTCGGTACCTGGATTCTGTTGTTGGTCTTGTTTATCTATGGGCCGATCCTGATTACATCGCTAATTGACCCGAGTACTGACGTGAAGGTTGAGGGGATTAATTATTTTGCCGACACGCTGCTCTACGCTGGAACAATTCTCGCACTTGCCAGCGCTTCGCCACGCACCGACTAGGTTCGGGCAGGCTGCCAGTTAATTATGCACATGCGGGCTTTGGGCTGGGTTGGCTTTGTGCGTGGCTGGTCCCTTCACCACTTTTACTTCAAGGCTCACGGGCAAAGTTCTTGGCGGATAGCAAGCGGCGTTGTCGCAGGCCTGGTAGCGCAGGACGCCACGCATCAAGTATTTTCCCGGCACGACCGATTCCAGGGGATGCACCGACAGGGCGACGGTGAAGTCTCCGGCGTAAACGCTGAGTTTTTCGTCCGGAGAGAATGGGAAAGTCAGCTCTTCGCCAGCGGGATAGTCAATTTTCCCGAGAACGATGTCGGTGGGCAGATCCATTTTCAACGCGGTGGGGATGAGGAACTCCGACTTCGGAGTGTTCGAGTTGATGTGGTAGCCGGGCGGAACGCGAAAGTTAAGGTTGACGATGGTCTGGGTGCCGCGTTGGGCGGTAGTTAACGGTATTGCAGCCACGGCGACGGGCGGAGGTGGAGGCGGTACTTGCGCCGCCGCTGAAATCGCGCTGACTAGCAGGACGAACGTCAGCAGGCCGACGCGAGTCGAAGTAGGTTGAATTTGTTTAAGTACCGAAAAAGTGCGGCGCATTAGTCCCCTTGTATTCGTGAACGCAATCTGTCGCAACAATGGTAGACCGTATGGCTTCTCCTTGCCACGTTACCTCCGAGCAGGAACGATTTCCTGCCGATATGTGGAGGCCTGACTGGATGCGGGGCGGGTGTTGAGCGCTTTCTTGACCGCATCCTCGATTTCGGCTTTGCCGCGAAGGCCCACGATCTTGTCCACCAGTTTTCCATCGCGCCCGATCAGGAAGCTTTCCGGCAACGCTGGAACTCCTCCATACGCGTCGCCGACCGATTCTTTTCCAATCAGGATCGGGTAGTTCACGCCCATATCCTTGGCGAACTTGCCGATGTCTTCTTTGCTGGCATCGTCCATGGCAACGCCGACGATCTGCAAGCCTTGCGGGCCGTATTGATTTTGCAACTCGACAAACCAGGGCATCTCGATTTTGCAGGGACCGCACCAGGTCGCCCAGAAGTTAAGCAAGACGGCTTTGCCGCGCAGATCGGAGAGGTGCATGGTTTTGCCGTCAATCGATTCCAGGGCAAAATCCGGAGCTGGGCCCGATTGCGTGAGATGGGATGCGAGAGCTGAGCTGGGGCGGCGGGCCTTGTGGTAGCCAACGTAGATTCCCAGCGCAATCACGAAGGCGACGACTACGAGGGCAAGAGGATTACGGTTCACTGAAAGACTCCATTAAGATTCTCATCGCGATTGCTAGGAATCAACGCTGCGTTCCTGCAAAAAACGGGCTGCCTACAAAGCAAAACGGTTCAAAAACGAAAGCCAATTCGAAATTAGTGTAAAACGGCCGAGCACCAGCAATATGCCAAGAGCGATCAACAACCCGCCGCTGGCCACTTCAAGCGCGTGCATGTGCGAACGGAAGCGGGAATAGAACTTAAGAAAGCGTTCCACTCCGAGCGATGTCAGCAAGAACGGAACGGCGAGCCCGAGCGAATAAACCGCGAGCAAAAGAACGCCCTTGGCTAACGTATTTTGTTCCTCAGCAAGCGCGAGGATCGCCGATAGAATCGGTCCCAGGCACGGCGTCCATCCAAAGGCGAAGGCGAAGCCGATCACAAAAGCGCCGAGCGGAGTGTTGCTGCCTTTTACGCTGTGCAGGCGGGCGTCAGTATAGAGCGCTTTGATTTTGAAAATGCCGGTCAGGTGCAATCCGAAAAGAATAATGATGACGCCAGCCACCCGGGCAAGCGTGTGCTTGTAAATTCCCAGCACCTGGCCGACTTCGGTTGCCGCGGCGCCGAGCGCAACGAAGACGACGCTGAAGCCCAGGATAAAGGCAATTGAGTTCAGCATCACGCGCCGCATGAGGTGAGACTGTGGTGATTTCAGTTCTTCGAGACCCGCGCCGGAAATAAGGGAAAGATATCCGGGCACCAGCGGCAGCACGCAGGGAGACAGAAACGAAATCAAGCCGGCGAAAAACGCGGCGATCGGGAGTGGGAGGCTTGACATCTGCTGTATTGTACCTGCCGGAGTTCTTCTCCGTAAGCATGAGACGATTGGACCAGCATTTAGTTGCGCTTGGGCGAGCGAATTCGGGAGCGAAATGACGGGTTAGCGGGACTTCGTAGGCACTTGGGCGGGCGAAGCTGCCGGCTCGCTCGATTCCGTCGAGGAACCGGAAAGCATTTTCTGTAGAAATCCGAATGGCATTGAAGCCGTGAGAAGCGCGCGGCTACCTTCTTGTTTTACCTTCAGGCTATCGAAGAGAGCTTTCACATCAGGGTCGGTCCCGTGAGTTCCGACGGAGGTTTCGGCGGAGCGCGTAAGGGCTGCAAACACGTTCACTTTGTCGATGATGGCGCGCGCGTCGTCGGCATTGTCGGTAAAAGCCTCGGCCCGCAGGTGAACAGCATCGGGCCGCAAATGAAGTGGGCCAGAGCTTCCAGAAACAACAAGTGTTGCGGGCTTAGCGAACAGAGCGCTCCACATCCCCAGCGCCGAAGCCGAAGGGTCGATGCGCGCTACCAGCCATGCCAGGCTGGCCAATTGAACGTGCTTGTAGTACTGCCGCAATAAGGCAGGGCCCCCGAAGGGTGAGGCAAGCCTTCGAGAGCGGTCGACGATTCCGTGAATGACTGAGGGGTCGGTTACATTCGAGGCGGCAACGGAATCGGCGCTGAGAACGGCTACGCGTAAGGACCTTCCTTCAATGAGGATCGTGAAGATATCGACGGAGTTGTAATTCTCAACCGATTGGGCGATCTGGCGGAGGTAGGCGGTCAGACGTTCGCCGTGAAATTTGCCAACGAGTACTTCGGAGAATCGCGCTTCCGGTGCGGAGCCGCCGGTACCGCCGCTGGGCCAATTTGCAGGGTAATGAACGGCAAAGGCGGCTTCGTCGAGATCACGCTCGAATTGAAAGCCGGTCTCGCGGATGAATCGTTCGTACTCGGGGTCATGACTGACGGCGGGCAGATCCTTGCCGGAATTCGCCTTGCGGGCCTTGCTTAAATCTAAGTAAAAGAATGCGTCTGCTCCGGGCAGAAGGCGGGCTGGCTCGGGAGGCGCGTGTTTTCGAAGTTGCACCGCCAGGGTGACTGCGGCGGCGATCACCACAACTGCGAGGACGATGGGGAAAGTGCGCCTAATTCGCATGGAATGCGGTCAGGGAAGAAATGATAGCACTGTCGAAGGGAGTCACACTAAGGCAGTGGCGCAGTTTGTCGTTCTTGATCGGAGAAGAAGTCGAGCTTCGCTCGAAGGACAGCCGGGAGCCTGCCCTGAGCTTGTCGAAGGGGCGGCTGTCCCTACACAGGCAGTTTGGCAAACTCGACCTACGGCGTCACTTTGAAGACCGTTCCAGCACTGAATCGGCCGCCTCCCGTGCTGGTGCCGTAGAGGTTACCGGCTAAGTCCAACACCACACCGCCGAGTTGCCCCGAGCCCTGAAGGCCATTGGGCGGAAAGGCGAAGAGAACGGTCTCGCTCACCCCACCGGAACCGGGGTTGAGCTCGAAGACCGTACCGCAGCCATAACTGTTGCAGTTCGTACCACTGGTCCCGCCTGCGTTGGTTGTGCCATATAGAGCTCCCAACGTGTCGAAGACAAGGGCGCTCGGGCTGGGCAACGCGCCGTCGGCGCAGTTGGCGATCGAACAAAAACTGTACAAAACGGTTTCGGTCCAAGTGCCGCCTGCGGAGGGCGAGAGCTCGAATACGGTGCCGCATGGTAAGCCGCCACAGCCTGTGCCGACGACCACCCCTCCGGTTTGAGTTGTGCTGTAAAGATTGCCGCTCGCATCGAAAATCATGGGCGCAGAAGGTATTTCACCGTCGGCGCAATTCGGCTGCTGCGAGCAAAAGTTGTGCAAAATATTTTCGGTCCAGGCTCCGTTTACAAGGCTCAGTTCAAACGCAATGCCGCCGAGATGGGAACCGCCCAACTGAGTTGTGCCTTAGAGATTTCCGGCTGCGTCAAGAGTGACGCCGCCTACAGGGTAGCCACCGTCCATGAGGCCGTACTGGAAGTTGTGCAAAACAGTTTCCGTCCACATGCCATTCGTACTCGGAGTGAGCTGAAAAACAATGCCACAGCCATGGTTATTGCAATTCTTCCCCGTCCCGCCAAAAGCGGTGGTGCCGTACACGTTGCCCGCCGCGTCCACAGTTAACGGGCCTTGGGGATAATTTCCGTCGGTAGTTCCGTTGAAGCTATGCAATACCTTCT
>JBAPOI010000863.1:0-5683 GCA_049279555.1 Candidatus Sulfotelmatobacter sp. | reverse complement strand
CATCTTGCCGGCCATTGGAAATCACCTTGACCGATAAATCTCCGGAGGCGATCTTCTGCGCCGCTGCCGAAACTTCGCCGAGCGGGACGGCGATATTTCGCGTGAGGAATACGCCAGCCAGAGTCAGGAGCGTGAACGCACACAGGCTTCCAACCACGATGGTCATTTCGGTGCGGTGCGCGCGGGTTTTCTCTTCCCCAGACCTCCTGGCCAATAGCACGGTTTCTTCTTCCCGCATCTCTCCTACCAGCTTCCGGATGGAGTCCATCGCATTCTTGCCTTTATCAGTGAGGACTTCCTGCGCTGCTGAGCCGAATCCTTTTGTCCTCCGCAGGTCGATGGTTGCCTGCAGCTCATCAAACTTGTTATTAACCAGAGGCTCCAGGGCAGTGAGCCGTTGCTGCTGGGTAGGGTTGTCGGCAGTCAATTCCCGCAGAGATTTTTGCTTCTGATCGACTACCCCGCGCGCTCCCTGATATGGCTCCAGGTAGCGGGCTTCGCCAGTAATGACGTAACCGCGCTGCCCGGTCTCCGCATCGTTCATTCCCGACAGTAGCTCGTCCAGTCTGTTGAGTACCTCATGCGTATGCCGGACCCACTCGGCGGAGTCGATGAGTTTGCTCGTGCTGTCATACGAAACTGCGCCAACAATCGCGAGCGCAATCAAGGCAAGTCCGAAACCGCTGCCAATCTTTTTTCCAATCGACCACCGCATTGCACGTCTCCCTTTACGCAAATCTTGGCGCTCAAGTTCTGGCGTCCGCTGTATCGTTCACCAGGATCTTTTCGTCGGAAAGAATCCTCTCTACGTCGAGAACCACCAACGAGTCTTTCGTGATTCCCTTCAGATACTCCTCTCGTATCCCTGTCTGGGTCGGAAGAGCCGGGTGAAGTTCTTCGCGCGCAATGCAACGCATGCCGAGAATGGCATCGGCAAGAATGCCAAGCTCCATATGATTGGCGTGGACGATGATGACCTTGTTCAGATTGGTCAGACCTCTTTCCGGCAGATCAAAAAGCTTTTTGATATTGATGATGGAAAGGATTTGTCCCCGCACGTTGACCAACCCCAGGACAAAGGAGGGTGTGCACGGCAGCGGCGTGAATTCGTTAAGCGGGTGGATTTCGCGGATATGACTCGATTCAATACCGTAGTGCTCAGGCCCCAGGACAAACTCCACAACCTCCAGGAGCAGATGCGGAGAGGTTGCTTCCGCTTTGCCGCTCGCTGCCAGCGTACGAGCGCGGGCGCGGAGAATTTTCCGTTTTTCCTCCGCGCCGGGAGCGAGTTTCCGCTGCAGGGCCGCACGGGAGGCATCCACTCGCCGGTGAAGGCTGGCCCAGTCGAAATCGGCTTTTTCCCTTGCATGGAGAGCGCGAGTGGGCAGTAAATCCTTCGGCGTGGCTTCTACGCTCATCGGATGCCCACCTGCTGCGCGCGAGGCTTACCGGCGCGGCGAAATGTACACTGCGGTACTTCAGCTTCGGGAATTCCCGGGGCCATGCCAGCGCGCCGAGAAACGATCATATCCCTCAGCGTACCCACCGAGAGCCCCTCGGATTCCGGCACAATGTCTTCCGGGTCATACTGGGCCAATAGCAGCAGAACATTCTCGAAGTGCTTCTCTGACTCGCTCAGCCTTCCATGTTTCAATGCCAAATTGCCTAGGGAGAAATGGCCCAGCACAAACTGAGGCTCCACATACACCGTTTGCTTAAAGGCGAAGACTGCGTCAGGCAGTGTCCCTTGTTCCTGCAAAATTGTTGCCCGCAGATAGTAGGCACGCGCAGCCATCTTGTCGGCCGCGATTGCTTTGTCACACCAGATGAGCGCCGCCGCTAGGTTCCCCTGATCGGCACAGGCGCGCGCCAGGAGAAGCATGGCTTGCACATCATTGCCGTTCTGCGATGGAAGCGTCCCGATGATTTGCCGGGCATCGTCAGCGCGCCCAGCTCCATGAATTGCCGAGGGTTTTCCAAAGGAAGGCACGTGAGGTTCCGCGTTTTCTGAATCGATCCCGTGATCCTGACTCTTTTGCGCTGTAGTGCACACTGGCGCCATGGCCAGTTCTGAACTCTTAAATCTTTGTTCAGGCAGATGAGAGCCGGATCCGTTCTCGTCGTAGACGACAGAAGGCAAAGTTACGGTCTTCCGGGAGTCGGCGGCCGACTTACGATAGAGCGTGACGTCGCCAAAATTGACTGCGGCGAACTCGGAGAAGAGCTCGTGGGACGTTTCCGTTGGGCTCACGATCAACCATCCATTGCTCGCCAAAGAGCGGTAGAGTTGCCGCACGACCTTGTTTATTCCCTCCGGAGTGAAATACATGAGCACATTCCGGCAGAAGATCACATCGAAACCGTGGATGGAATTCGAATGCCGCGAATTCGAATGCCAAGGAAAAGAGTTATCCACCAGGTTGAACTGGGCAAATGTCACCATCTTCTTGATGGCGGGGCGAATGGCCCAACGGTCTTTGTCGACTGCCTCAAAATATGCGCTCCGAACCCGCGGCGGAGTGCCGCGGAAGGACCACTCCCCATAAATTCCCTCGGATGCTTTTTGCAATGATTTGAAATTCAAGTCGGTTGCCAGAATTTCGACATCCCACTTCTCCAGGCCCGCCATCAACTTGCTTAGCAGGATCGCGATCGAATATGGTTCTTCACCAGTGGCGCAACCGGCGCTCCAGATTCTGATTGCCCTATCCTTACGCGTCTGAATCAACTCCGGCACGATGTCCCTTTCGAGAACCTCCAGGCTGCGCTTCTCCCGGAAAAAATACGTCTCGCCGACCGTTAAGTAGCTGGCCAACACTTCCAGTTGCCTTTGCGACAAGGCCGGTAACAACAGTTCCTGGACATAGCGGTCGATGTCTTGCTGATAACCGCATTCCTGGGCAGCCCCGTAAACTGCACGCTGAAGATCGAACCAGCGTTCCTCCGGAAAGTGCAGTCCGAAGTAACGAGCGACAAAGTCGCTGAGCCGAAGAAGCTGATCCTCCGAGATCTTTTTTGTCATTCTGTTCCCGCCGCTTGGGCCAGGAGGCCGTCCAGTTGCCGCTCTTCCTTCTTCGAGAGAAAACGATCAAGATCATGAATGAACAAAATGCCGCCTTCCAGCCTGGCCATGCCTTCTACGTATTGCGCACCGGGTACGATCTTTTCCGCTTCTGTAACCTCTTCTGCCGTCTGTTCCACAACTCCGGTGACTGAATTCACAACAAGAGCAACCCTCCGTGCACCCGCATCCGCGACGATGAGTTGATCGCTCAAACTGGTTTCTGGTTCGGCCATGCCGAACCGTTTTCGCATGCTCATGACCGGAATGATGTCTCCTTGCAAGTCAATTACGCCCAGCACAACATCTGGGGCCTTCGGCAGCGCGGTTACCTCCACCATCCGTATGACTCTCTGGACGGTTTCCAAAGGAAGGGCGTAGCGCTGCTCACCGAGCATGAAAGCTACGAGTTGATTAGACATGGCGGGTCTTGCGCTCGCACTCCCTTCCTGTCACTCATTTCAAACCAGAGATATGCAGATCCTGCGATCACATTTGCCCATGTTTCTCACAAGTCATCGGAGATAGGAAAACCAATTCCTAGCCGTGAATTCTGCTTTGTCGCGGGGTCGCTAGGGATGATTTAATCTGCAATTCGTCTGAGGTTCCACGCACGAACGTTCAACACGTGTCCATCTGTGCGGGCTGGGAGTCTACGGCGGGAAAATTTCCCAAAGTAGGAATTCAACACCCCAACAACTCGCTCGTGCTCTACAGTGGTGCGTAGTGGTGGAATCACGAAATATCAACATTATCGTCAGCGGAATGGTCGTTGCAGATGAAGACTCATCCACGCTGCGCCCAACGCGGTTTCCGGCGTTCGCTCCGCAGACTGATACACTGCCTTTGGAGAAACAACAGTGTCATCTTCGTCCAGAAAACACGCTGGCCCCGGCTCGGCAGGCGATCAGCCTCCGGTTCCTGAGCCTTCATTCTCGGAGCGTGCGCGTACTTTGGTGTACCTCGGCCGCATCGGCAGCCTTTCAACGCTTTCCCGCAAGCAGCCGGGGTTTCCTTTCGGCTCGGTAATGCCTTACGGGCTGGACGAGCGCGGCCGGCCGATTTTCCTCATCAGCACGATGGCCATGCACACGCAAAACCTACAGGCCGATCCGCGCGCCAGTTTGTTGGTAAATCAAGCTCAGGGTGAATCGGGCGGCGATCCGCTTGGCGCGTCGCGGGTTACGTTGATCGGCAACGTTCTCACCATCCCTGAGCCGGAAGTGGCAAGCGCGCGCCGGCTTTACGTGGATCGGTATGCCAACAGCAAGTACTGGGTAAACTTTGAGGACTTTTCTTTTTACCGGATGGACGTCGTGGACGTTTACTTCGTAGGCGGCTTCGGAGTCATGGGCTGGGTTGCCGCTCCCGATTACGGTCAGGCGCAGCCCGATCCGCTAGCCGATGCGGCGGCCGGAATCATCGAGCACATGAACACCGATCACCGCGAGGCGCTCGTCCTGATTGCACGAGTGTTTGCCGGGATTAATTCGCAGGAGGCATCGATGACCTCTGTCGATCGCCTCGGTTTTCACGTGCACTTGAAAACTGAGGAAGGCATGAAGGGCGCACGCATCGCTTTCCTGCGCGAGGTAAGCAATCCCTTGGAGACTAGAAAAGTCCTGGTCGAGATGGTGGAACAGGCGCGATCAAAGACCTAAGATCTATCTCATAATTGGTTCGGGAAGGGCACGACGTTCAGTCGTGCCGCCCAGGTCCGATAAGGACGCGGGCTTTAGCCCCTGAGGGAGCCAGCTATCTACTTCCTCGGTTCATTTTGAGATGGCTTCTGATCGTTCAATCGGCAGATCGAACAGCAACCGTTTTCCCGTTCAACTGAAATTGCCAACAAAAATGCCCGTGATCCTTGATCACGGGCATTTGTTACCAGCGTGTCTCTTAGACAGCCTGGACGTTCTCCGCTTGCCAGCCCTTCGGGCCCTTGGTCACGTCGAACTGCACGGTTTGGCCTTCTTGCAGGCTGCGGAAGCCGCCTGCTTGAATAGCGGAAAAATGCACGAAAACGTCCTCGCCATTCTGACGGCTGATGAAGCCGTAGCCCTTGGCGTCGTTAAACCACTTCACTGTTCCTTGTTCTGCCATTGATAGTCCTATTCTTTTCTTGTTTCTTGAATTGTGCTGAGAAGATTCGCTGCTAGAGAGGGGGTGACGCTGGTTGGCGATACCGACCTGCAATTGCTCGTGAGTCAAACTTAGCTGGAACAATTATACACGGAAAACCGGAAAATCACGCAAAATCTTGCTTTCGGTAATGGGTCAGTTTGAAAAGCAGCGTGCACTTGTCCCGTCGGCGAGCGTAGCCGCTTTTCAGGCGGAGCGAAGAGCCTGCCCTGAGCTTGCCGAAAGGATCTCCCACTTGACCGGCCAGGCGCGCCAAGCCAAATTGCACCGCCAAAAGTCAAAACCCTAGGAAATTCAAAACCTTTCTCCCGCCGGCGTCATCCTGAGCGTAGCCGTTTTTCAGGCGGAGCGAAGGACCTCCCGCTTGACCGGCCCGGCGCGTACGCCAAATTGCGCCACTACCGAAATTCAAACCTTAGGAAATTCAAAACCCTAGGAAACCCAACATAGATGGCTTCTCGAGGAAAACATCGGACCATG
>JBAPOI010000862.1:0-5549 GCA_049279555.1 Candidatus Sulfotelmatobacter sp. | reverse complement strand
GGCAATGGTGGCTACTCTCTGCCGGTCTCGCAAAACTCCGTCCCGCAAACTCGCAGCTTTCAGCATCAGGGTGCGTAATGAGTAAAGACAAGGTCGGTCGCTTTCGTCTTCTCGTGGCAGGGGAAGCAGCTTTTCATAAACGCCGCGTCGCCAGCTTTGCCGTCCGCGAAGTGGCCGAACCCCCATCCGCCGGTTGCGGCGTACTTGGTTGAGTCCTTGACCATAAACTGAATGTTCGTAGGAGCCCCGGGAACGAACGATTGCGCCTGGCCAAAGACCTTATTGTTTTCATCCGACGGGACGTTACGGTAATGCAAAGCGGCAAGGATCGTGCCGTCCGGGAACGGAAGCTTCCCTTCACGAAACGCGCTGATCGCGACATCGTTGCCCAGGACGGCACCTAAACTGTTGAGGTTGCCTGCTTCATGGGCTGAGGAAATCCATTTCCAGTCGCGATACCCGTGAGGGATTTCGGTAACGTAAGGGGCGGATTGCCCATCCGCGTGTCCTGGTGCGGGAGCAATAAGGACGGCGAGGCCAGCCATGGTTGCAATTGCTACCAGGAAAAATGTGACGTGTTTCATAAGCGTTCCTCCTTCTAACATGCTTGGGTGAACGGAAATAGCAGTCCCAAACTATTTCGCCTTAAGTGGATGTCGATGACTTTCCGAATCGCCAGACCTAGGCGGAACTTACGGGCAAGAATAATACACGAGACCCTGCATTTGCCGATGTAACAGTTTTCTGGTTGGAGTCGCTCTGCGGCGCGAGCGAGGCGGAAGCCCGCAGCCGAAAATCCTGAGCCGTATGTTGGCGAAAAAGCCGAAGTAGGAAGTAGGATGGTGCGCCCTGAGAGATTCGAACTCCCGACCTTCTGGTTCGTAGCCAGACGCTCTATCCAGCTGAGCTAAGGGCGCAATTCTGGTTGGCAGGAGAACTCGTTGGTGAATTATAACGGAAGTCACTCGCCCCTGGGAATCGACGGCTCAGAACAATCGCGCCTCTTTCAGCCGAAATTGCTAAACTCGGCAGATTTATTCGTTGCCCGGGGTCTTTGCCGAGCCCAAATCTAGGGTCAACCCTGTAGCTTGTAATCACCAACCGTTGAACGAAATGTAAATTTCGTCAACATCTAGGATTTTCAACAACTTTCGGCCCGATTGTTGCGTTCATCAGCCGTAGTAAATCTTTCCAACCGCAGAGCATTTCCTACAAAGTGCAAATTGGCTGTAGCGTGTGTTTTGAGGGCTTTACGGTTGGCATGCCGTGTGCATTAGAAAGAACAGACGAAGTGGCGCGCAACGGGGCGCTCCAAGGACGACTTCGGCCAGAGGTTTTCTTGGACGCCCCTTGCAATTACCCGCACCTACTGTAAGCAGCGATTCTCCCCCGATCAAAGACAAGCCCTCCCCCAAAGCTTGTCCTGACAAGTTTGCCCTGATCGGCCTTCTAAACCAACGCAATCTGTTCCCGCACATCGACGCCAGCCTGCCGCAGCAGCTTGGCAATCGCGTCCGCCTTCAAGCGCGAAGCGTCGAACTCCACGCGAACCGTGCGCTCCTGCTCGTTAAACTGCACTCGCCGAACTCCGTAGACCTCGCGCATGCCGTCGATCGCTCTTAATTCGGTTTCGCCGGGCGTGGCACCGTAACGAAAAAGAACATCCAGATAAGTCATGGGATAATCCTTTGCTTTCTTAGGAATCCGACGCCAGGCGCGTGCCCGGCTGAATCCAATATAAAGCATCGTCCATCGAACAAACAGAGAACAGGCTGGCTTCTGGTTGAAAAGGAGTAAAGTTTTTCTTTAAGCCGACGAACCAAGCCGGTGCGCCGCTCCGCATGCCCACAAAACCGTCCAATCCTGCCTCGACTGCCGATCACGACCCAGTCTGCGGGATGAGCGTAAACCCCGCCACCGCGAAACACGTTCACGCGCACGGCGGAAAGGATTACTACTTCTGCTGCGCCCCGTGCGCAGAAAAATTCAAAGTAGATCCTGCCAAATACCTGAACAAAACTCCATCGCCAGGATCGTCCGAGCTGATCATGCGTGGATCGGTAATGCCAAGTGCCGCCGTAAGCCCTGCCTACGTCTGCCCGATGTGCCCGGAGGTCTATGAGACGAAGCAGGGCGCTTGCCCGTCGTGCGGAATGGCGCTCGAAGCAGAAGTTCCTGTAGCCTCAATACGCACCGAATACACCTGCCCGATGCATCCGGAAATCGTGCGGACGCAACCCGGCTCATGTCCCATCTGCGGCATGGCCCTCGAACCCCGCACGGTTACTGCAACTACCGAAGAAAATCCCGAACTGCGCGACATGACGCGCCGCTTCTGGGTAAGCCTCGCACTTACCGTGCCGCTGCTCGTCATGGCGATGGCGCCCATGATTTGGCACGGCCTGAAAGTCAGTTTTGACCTTTACATATATGGACTTCTCATCAATCTGCCGAGGATCGAATTCCTGCTCGCCACGCCCGTCGTGCTCTGGGGCGGATGGCCGTTCTTCCAACGCTTCTGGACTTCGCTTCTAAATCGCAGTCCCAACATGTTCACGCTGATCGGCATGGGAACGGGTGTGGCTTACGGATACAGCGTCCTGGCGACGATTGCGCCGCAGATTTTTCCCGTATCGTTGCGCGGCATGGGCGGTTATCCCGATGTCTACTTCGAGGCCGCGGCGGCCATCACTACTCTCGTCTTGCTCGGCCAGGTGATGGAGTTGCGCGCCCGCAGCCGCACCAGCGCCGCCATTCGCGCCCTCCTCGACCTCAGTCCCCAGACCGCGCACCTGCTCAACGCTGACGAAACAGAAAAAGATATTCCCCTCGAACAAGTGAAGCCTGGCGATCGTCTGTGGGTTCGCCCCGGAGAAAAAATCCCCGTCGATGGTGCGCTGCTCGAAGGTCAAAGTTCGATTGACGAATCCATGATCACCGGTGAATCCGTGCCGGTTGAGAAATTGCCAGGCGGCAAAGTCATCGGAGCCACCATCAACGGCACGGGCTCATTCATCATGCGCGCCGAGCGGGTGGGCAGCGAAACCCTGCTGGCGCGCATCGTGCAGCTCGTCGGACAGGCGCAGCGCAGCCGCGCTCCCATCCAGCGCCTTGCCGACCGTGTTGCGAAATGGTTCGTGCCGATCGTTGTTGCGGTTGCCGCCATCACTTTTGTTACATGGTTCCTATTCGGTCCGCAACCACGCCTGGCGCATGCGCTGGTGAATGCCGTAGCCGTGCTTATCATCGCCTGTCCTTGTGCGCTTGGCCTCGCCACTCCGATGGCAATCATGGTGGGCGTAGGCCGCGGCGCTCGCGCCGGAGTGCTCATCAAAAATGCTGAGGCGCTGGAGGTCCTGGAAAAAGTCGACACGCTCGTAGTCGACAAAACCGGAACGCTCACCGAAGGCAAGCCTCGCCTTATTAATTACTCGCAAGCGCTGCGCGACAATCCTGAACTTTTTCGCCTCGCCGCCAGCCTCGAGCGCGCCAGCGAACATCCCCTGGGATCGGCGATTGTCGAAGCCGCCGCAAAATACGGCTTGCCTCTTTCCCCGGCAACAGAATTCGGATCCGTCACCGGCAAAGGCATCTCCGGTGTCGTCGACAAACGCAAGGTAGCGATTGGCAACGTGGCATTCATGGTCGATCTGGGAGTCTTCGAACAGGATAAGCGTGTCGAAGTAGAAGAACACCCGCTGGAAGGCACCGTTCTGTATATCGCCATCGACGGCAAATACGTCGGAAACTTTATCGTCGCCGACAAACTGAAAACCTCCACCGCCGATGCCATCCGAGATCTCAAAGCTCAGGGACTACGCATTGTGATGCTCACCGGCGACAGTCGCTCCGTCGCCAACACCATCGCCAGAAAACTCGGCATCGATGAGTTTGAAGCCGACGTGTCGCCGGAAAGAAAATTGCAAATCATCCGGAAGTTTCAAGGGCAGGGAAGAGTGGTTGCGATGGCCGGCGACGGCATCAACGACGCTCCCGCGCTCGCGCAAGCCGACATCGGCATTGCCATGGGCACCGGCACCGACGTTGCGATGGAGAGCGGCGGCATCACACTGGTAAAAGGCGACCTGACGGGAATCCTGCGCGCCCGGAAATTGAGTCAGGCTACGCTGCGCAACATCCGGCAGAATTTGTTCTTCGCCTTCGTTTACAACGCCATCGGAGTGCCCATCGCAGCGGGAATCCTTTATCCGTTTTTTGGCGTTCTGCTCAGCCCCATCTTCGCCGCCGCCGCCATGAGCTTCAGTTCGGTTTCGGTAATCACGAATGCGCTGCGCTTGCGCACCGCGAAGTTATAGACAGTTCGTAATACACGGCAATTGTTGATTGATGATTTCTGATTGTTGATTGAAAAGCACTCAAATAAAATCGGAATCGCAGTGGACAAGCAGCGGTCCTAAATCAGCAATCAACAATCAGCAATTGCTCCCTACAGCTTCCCCAAATACTCAATCACATCCGGTTCCGTCCAATCCACCGCACCGATGAACTTGCGCCGCATAATCCCGTTGCGGTCGATGATGTAAGTCTCAGGAAACTTGAACGTTCCGTAGAGTGCGTTACTCTTGCCATCGCCATCGCGAACCGAGAGCAGGTTCACGTTGTGATCTTTTACGAATCGCTGATAACTGCCTTCGTCGACATCCACACTCACCGCCAGAACCGTCACTCCCTTGGCTTTCATGCGCTGCTGCATCTGCACCAGCGACGGCATCTCCTCAATGCATGGCGGACACCACGTCGCCCAGAAGTTCAACACCACAATCTGGCCTTTGAGTTGACTCAGCACAACGGTGCGGTCGGCGTTGTGTACTGTGAAATCCGGCGCCGCCGTGCCAATCCGCGGGGGCCGCGAGCCGCTGTAGCATCCGGGCAATGCAAGCAGAAATAAACCAATGAAGAAGCTACGGAAACGAACCATTCGTCGCACCCGGCTATAATAATTGATTCGACGCAGGGTAACGAAGGAAACCATCCACCTAGCAAGGATGGTCCCATCGGCGACGTGACCGGCCATTTCTCATGCACTTCCGCTTCCTCACATCGACCCCGCTGGATATCCTTCACGGCAGCGGCACCTTTGCCGGCATCAGCACGCTGGCAAAGTTCCTGAGGATGTCCGGCGAAACCGTAGACCTGGTCACTCCAACTTTTCGGTTTCCGATCTACACTGTGGAGCGGCTTATTTTCAATGAAAGCCTTCGTCATCGCCACCCGAATGGGAGCGCTGTCACCGTAGGCTTTGATATGGACGGTTATGCTCTCGCCGGAACCGGCCGCGGACTGCATATCGCATCGATTAAAGGCGTGATCGCCGACGAAATGCGCTTTGAAGCCGGTCTTACCGAGGCCACGATGCGCTTGCAGGCGCTCTGCGAGAAGCGCCACGTCGAGCGCGCAGACATGGTGATCGCAACCAGCCGCTACTCTGCTGAGCGAATCCAAACGCTCTATGCAGTCTCGACTGCACCGCGCATCGTCCCCGAACCAATTGATCTCGCAGGCTGGCATAGATTGCTCCAACTCAATCC
>JBAPOI010000861.1:0-2006 GCA_049279555.1 Candidatus Sulfotelmatobacter sp. | reverse complement strand
GCAAGGACCAGTATCAGCCCCCAACCTAGGGTCGCTACGCTTTCGAGGAGTGCCGAAGGCCCAGCTCGACGGACCAGATTTGCCAGAAGCAAAGCCCCAAACAGCCCTGCCAGCAGCCGCAGCCGCGCTCCCGTAACGATCCTACGCACACAGCCTCTCTTGAGAAGTTATGTGGCGGAAACGCCCGTCGAAAAGGCTTTCTGCGTGCGCGAGCGCTTCTGGAGTATCGAGATCTTGCCAGCGAGCGTCACCGATCTCCAAGCCACGCAGCCGTCGTTCTCGCGCCAATTGCATCATGCCATCCGAAAGTGAGCAGTTCCCATCCTTGATTGCCGATTCGAGCCTGTCAAACAGCGCCGGGTTGCATAGGAACATGCCGGTATCCAGCGCGTCATAGTCCGCGATCTCCTTGCCGATATCGACTATGCGATCGCCTTCGCGCCGAACCTTCGTTGCATCATCCAGATCAAAAACGTCGTCGACGTTCGGATCCACGGCGAGAATGACCTCACCGGGCGCGAGGGGTTGCTCCAGCAACACCTCCGCCGTCTCTGTGTCAAAGAGGTGATCAGCCATAAGTAACATGAAGTTTTCGCGGATTTCATCTCTGGCTTTTAGCACAGAGATGCCGTTTTGCTTGTGATAATCCGGATTTTCCACCCATGTCACTGAGAGGTTTGCTAGCCATCGACTCTCAAGCCAGGTACGTATCTGATCGGAGCGATACCCGACTACAATCACGAACCTCTCAATACCGGCTTCATAGGCTCTGCCCATTACGTGTTCGAGAATGGGCTTGCCCCGAAACGGCACAAGGGGCTTTGGGAGTCCGCCTGATACGGATCTTAGGCGCGTCCCGTTACCAGCGGCGAGAATGAGACACTGATTTACTTTTGTCATGAACCACCTGCTTAAAGCGAGACCCCTAGAGTTGTTGAGCGCTCCCGCTTGCAAAATTCATCTCCCTCTCGCCACGGAACAGGGTAGGTGCGCTTACAGGCGCGACAGCAATAATGACCATGAGCTGGCCAGTAGGGTTCCGGATGAAACGCCCGGCACCATCCGCTAGCCACATGCTTCCAGAGGGCCCTCATTTTGAGTTCTCCTTTGTGTCGGTGCAACTGATCACACCCAGGTGAAGGCAATGCGGCTGCCACTCTCAAGTTCCTGCGGAAACAGCCAGTTCTGTGGCTGATCGATGCCGAACTTCGGCACGTGTTTCGGCAGATGGCGGGGCACTCGGCGTCCTGAGCATCGAAATGCCAAGGATTTCCCGGACGGTCGAAGGACATGAGTGTCACAGGCGGTGAGAATGTTTATTGTGGCGAGGTCGAGCTGTCATCCTGGTCCACCCGGCGATCCGTGAGGTAGCGCTCTTTGGAATCCCAGATCCCAATGGGGAGCGCAGTGTTGAAGCGACGCTTGCGCGACCGGTTCTGGACTGGTGCACTTCGTGAAGTCGGTTGCGTCCCACCAACAACTTTCTGGATATTGCCCTCTTAAATAGAGAGGAGTCTTTTTGTGCTTTATCGAATCTCGCGAGCCGGCGCTGCGTTTGTTCTTCTTGCGTCCCTGTCTCTGTGCCAACAGGCTTCGCTAAGCGATCCGACTCAGGCAGGCAGCCCTCACGAAAGCGAGTCCAACAACTCGTCTTACCCCGAGAGCAAGCGCATTCTTGGGATTATCCCTAACTACCGCACCTCTCCAAGCCTGGAGAATTACGAGCCGTTGACAACCCGCGAGAAGTTCAAAGTAGCCTCTGAGGATGCTTTTGACCGCGGGACCGTTTCGCTCGCGGCCTTCTTCGGAGGCGAGGGCCAGCTATCGAATTCGAATCGGTCCTTCGGACAGGGCGTGGCAGGATTCAGCAGGTATTGGGGCGCGTCGTATGGGGATTTCGTGATCGGCGATTATATGACCGAGGCGGTCTTTCCAGCCTTTCTACATCAGGATCCGCGCTACTTTCGCCGCGGCACGGGAACCGGCTGGTCCAGGCTCAGCTACGC
>JBAPOI010000860.1:0-3535 GCA_049279555.1 Candidatus Sulfotelmatobacter sp. | reverse complement strand
GGCGTCGCCGCCGAAGTGTCGTCACAAAACGCTTGACAGGGTGCAGCGTCGTTAGAGACGGGATGACATCGGCTTTCAGTCTTGATTTCAAAGCAAGGCGAACTTCGAAAGATTCACGTCTTGTCTTCCGGCGGTTTGCTTTTCTCAAGTTTTAGCTTGGAAAAGTAACAGCTCTCGTGCACTGCGTGTCCATTTTCATCAATTTTACAATCTTCCAATGGGCAAGGCTGACCACACAGCCAGCACTGCGGTAAGGAAGTGGAAGGCATCATCTTACGAACCTCCACAAGCCAAAAAACGCAAAACAGGCTACCATAGGCCAGTTCAGAAGTTTGTCGGGTACCCTACAAACCCCACATTTTCCGCGAGACTGGATGTTCAAGAAAATCGGTGGAAACCGAGGGTAGTACATTTCTAAAACTAGAAGCCATCTCATAATGAACCGGGGAAGTACATAGCCGGCTCCCCCAGGGGCTAAAGCCCGCGTGGTTTTGGACCCGGGCGGCACGACTGAAGTCGTGCCCTTCCCGAAACCATTTATGAGATAGCTTCTAGTGATTTTCCTAGAGTGGTGCTTTTTCCTCGGGCGGTGCCTTTCTGGGGCTAGTGATTTTCTAGGGTTTGAGCCCGGCGCGGCAGCTTATTTTTCGGCCAGCATCCCACCCTTCGGCTTCGCTCAGGGCAGGCTTTCTCGCAAAGGATGCGAGAAGTGGGGCACCCGGCACCCGGGATCGAGGAGATTCTGTGGAACCACCCGATGCGGAGCTACCGCATCTGCCTTGCCTTTGTAGGGAGTTTGCTCCATTGAATGGGCTCGTGCGATCTGAAAACATCTGATATGGTCTTCACACGCCGGCTTGAGGATAAAATTCGGCTGCTCTTGTTCAGGGCGACGAACGCCGAGAATGGCGATGTGAAGCCTGCCCTTTCCGCGCTTAGGTCCGCCTTACACGAACACAACTCCAGGTTAAGAGCATTGGCATCGCGAAAACTTGTACCTCCGAAGGCGGTCGGGCTATGGAAGCGAAGAAACGAACCCTCAAGGTGACGAAGTGGCTGGGGACGGTTCCGGTGATTGCCGTTTGCTCTGTTTGCACGCAACAATTTAAGGTTCCTCTCACCGCGCTCAATCGAGTTGCGGAGGCGCAGCAGAGCCTTCAGATGCAATTTGCGGGGCACAAGTGTTCACGAGAAAAAGCCTCCCGCGCCAGCGTGTAGTGGCGCAATTTCGCTTGCCGCTCCGAGTGATTTTCTAGAAGCGATGCTTTTTCCCTGGCAATACATTTCTAAAACTAGTGATTTTCTAGGGGCAGAGCGCGGCGGAGGCCTGTTCTTCAGTCCAACATCCCACTTTAGGGATTGCAATGGAGGCGCAATAGGGGCCCTTCGACTGCGTAAGTGCTTCGCTCCGCGCAGCACTTACTTCGCTCAGGGTGACAAAACTGGAGGTCTTCAAGCGGGCCACTTAAGAAGCCAAACTGCAGCGCCACCCCTCGCGCTTCGCTTTGACATCGCCACAAACTCCGCCTAGCATGACTGCACTCCCCTTGGGCGGGGCAAAACTTCTTTGCTCGATCAAACTATCTCGCATTACCGGATCATTGAGAAGCTGGGCGGCGGCGGCATGGGCGTGGTGTACAAAGCCGAAGACACGCGCCTCGGACGCTTTGTCGCTCTAAAGTTTCTGCCTGAAGAGTTGGCACAGGACCGGCAAGCACTGGAACGCTTCCGCCGCGAGGCGAAGGCGGCTTCAGCGCTCAACCATCCCAACATTTGCACCATTTATGACATTGGCGAGGAGAACGGGCGCGCCTACCTCGTCATGGAGTTTTTGGACGGGTCCACGCTGAAGCACCTCATCGGATCGAAAGCGATGGAACTGGAAACGATCCTCGACCTGGGGATTGAGATTGCGGATGCGCTTGACGCGGCACACGTGGAAGGCATTGTGCACCGCGACATTAAGCCGGCAAATATTTTTGTGACCAAGCGCGGACACGCCAAGATTCTGGATTTCGGGTTGGCGAAGGTGAAAGCGAATCCGGCTTCGCCGGCGCACGTAGCCGACGTGACTGCGCCGACCAATGTCGCGGTTGAGGAGCACTTGACCAGCCCTGGCTCGACCTTGGGAACGGTGGCTTACATGTCGCCGGAGCAGGCCAAGGGCAAGGAATTGGATTCGCGGACCGACCTCTTTTCTTTCGGCGTGGTTTTGTATGAGATGAGCACGGGCACGCTGCCGTTCCGGGGAGAAACCTCCGCGCTGATTTTTCAGGCGATTCTGGATCGCGCTCCGGTGTCGCCGATTCGTCTGAATCCCGATCTGCCGGCGAAGCTGGAAGATGTGATCAACAAGGCGATCGAGAAAGACCGCAACCTGCGTTACCAGCACGCCGCCGACATTCGCGCCGACCTGCAGCGGCTTAAGCGCGATACCGGAAGCGGACACGCGGTCGCGGCACAATCGGATTCGTCTTCGTCGCAGGCGATTGCGCCTGCCGAGAGCGAGGCGGCTCGTCCGGTTGCCGCGGCGTCATCAGGGTCGCAAAAAGTGGTCTCCGGTTCCGCAAAGGTTCCGATTGCATCATCGAGCGTAGCGGCAATCGCGCAAAGCGGTGTAACAGAGAAGAAGGCCTGGAAAACAATTCTTCCCATTGCCGTTGTAGTCCTAGTGGTTTTGGTTGCCGGGGGATATTACCTGCGTTCTCGAAGCTCGGCGAAGCTGACGGAAAAAGACAGCGTGCTGCTCGCGGATTTTGTGAACACCACCGGCGACGCGGTTTTTGATGGAACGCTGAAGCAGGCGCTGGCCGTGCAGCTGGAGCAATCGCCTTATCTGAACGTTGTTCCCGATCAAACAGTTCGCCAGGCGCTGCAGTTCATGGGACGCAGCAACGACGAGCGTGTGACAGGAAGCGTGGCGCGGGAGATTTGCGAACGGGAACACATCAAGGCCATGCTGAGCGGATCGATTGCGACGCTGGGAAGCGAGTATGTGGTCGCGATCGACGCTACGAATTGCGCTACCGGCGATTCGTTGGCCCGCGAGCAGGTGACGGCTGCGTCGAAAGAAGCGGTGTTGCCTGCGGTCGGCAAAGCCGCGTCGAGCCTGCGCGGAAAGCTGGGTGAATCGCTCGCATCGATTCAGAAATTCGATACGTCGGTGACCGAGGCGACAACGTCGTCGCTCGAAGCGCTGAAGGCTTTCGCGGCAGCCGACCAGATGCGCAATGGCGGAGGCGAGGCTGAATCGCTTCCTTTATTTCAGCGCGCCGTGGAACTCGATCCGAATTTTGCCATGGCATATGCGCGCCTGTCGGCCATTTACAACAACATAGGGGAAGAAGATCGAGCCGTGGAGACTGCCCGCAAGGCTTTTGACCTGCGCGAGCGGGTCAGCGATAAAGAACGCTTCTATGTGGACGATCACTTTTATACTGCGAACGGCGACATCGACAAGGACCGGCAGACGCTGGAGCTCGCGATTCGCAGTTTTCCCAACGATTCCAGCGCTTACGTGAATCTCGCTTTGATC
>JBAPOI010000859.1:0-1750 GCA_049279555.1 Candidatus Sulfotelmatobacter sp. | reverse complement strand
TTCAATGGGTTGATGAATTCGTCTTTCCAATAGCTTGCGACGGACGAGAGAAACCAATCCTTTTGCACGGAGCCGGGAAATAGCGAATCTGAGGCTTCAATGAAGTCGAAAAATGCATCAGCATATTGTTCAACCCTATCAAATCGACGTTCGCCCAGGTGTTGTGCATAGGCCCGGATAACAATCTCCCATGGCATGGCCATAATCTCTGCCGAACCGTAGATCATGATGCCTACTGGAGTGTTCGGCCGAAGTCGAAACAGTTTCTGAGCATGGTGATAAATTTTTTGACCATCGCCAACCGTGATTGCGCTGTCAGTTGCGAGCGCAATCCCAAACTTGTTCATCACAGCGACCTCACATGTCATTAATTGTGCCCTTGCTCAGGTAAACTTTGGCATTGCATGCGCCTGATTGACTGGAGACTGGCAAGAGCATGAACGGACCGGTGACCCCAGTCAGGTGGAGGCGTCTATCGAGATCGTCGAGTTGTCTGCGGAGCTCCCGATAAACCCGGAACATTGCGAACAGGAGCCCAGCACCAAATATCAACAGCCCCCAAGCCCAAGGGGGGAGATGGATCCAGTCGGCGTTGACGAGGCTGCCAAGCGCAATGCTGGCCATCGGCAGGCTTCCGGTGAGCCAGCCTTTCCATTCCGCAACCAGTTCATGAGCGAAATCATGCAGAAGCGTTATGCATTGGCGCCTAAACCACGCTTCCCGACATATCGCATCGGCGACATTGATCCTCTCGATTTCAGTTCCCTCCTCGACCACCGAATAACCCCGCATATGAGTGTCTTGATGTGGTGGACGCTAACCGTTGACTACGTCAAAATCGGTCGCATCGAAGGGATTTAGGAGCCCATGCGTTACGAAAAGGCGGAAATCATCCATCGCATTGCGCTCGATATGCAGGGGTCGGCGGAAGGACTTGGTCTCGAGGACATTCGGACGCGGTACAGCGACAAGCCCCTGAGCCGCCGGACGGCGGAGCGGCTCCGGGATACTGTGGAACGGCTTTTTCCGATTGAGCACGCCAATCCAGGGGAGTCTCCCAAGCGCTGGCGTCTTCGTGCCGCGAGCGCGGGTGCAATGGCGAGTGTCACGGCCGCGGAACTGGTCGATCTTGCGACGGCGGCATCAGTCCTCCGTCGGGACAACATGGGGGGCCAGGCTCTGAGTGTTGAAAAAATCGCTGCCAAGCTGCGGTCGCAGCTGAAGCGGCCAATGGCGCACAGAATCGAACCTGATCTTGAACTCCTAACCGAGGCGGAGGGCTTAGCGATGCGGCCCGGACCGAAGCCCAAGATAAATGTCGAAGCAATCACGGCACTGCGTCATGCCATGCTGAGTACGAGGAAGGTACGGATTCATTACCGGTATCGCGGCTCTGGCAAACGCGGCTTCGAAACGGTTCATCCCTACGGCTTCTTATACGGTAGCCGCCACTACCTCGTGGCTTGGAGTGAGAACGCGCGTGCAAGAGATTTTCGTAATTTCACGCTTTCGAATATCGAGCGGGTCGAACTCCTCGACAAGGTATTTACCCGAAATCAGGAATTTTCACTCGCTACCTATGCCGAGCGCTCATTTGGCGTGGTTCAAGAGCAACCGTTTGAGGTGGTCTGGCGCTTTGACAAGGCGGCCAGCCCGTGGGCAAAGGAATTTCTATTCCACCCAACACAAGAGATGACTGCGCAGAAAGATGGCTCCCTAATAGTGCGCTTCAAGGCTGGCGGGGCATTAG
>JBAPOI010000858.1:0-2542 GCA_049279555.1 Candidatus Sulfotelmatobacter sp. | reverse complement strand
GCTCAATTGCAGGGCCAGTCGGGATCGATTTTCAGCCAGCCGCTGGCAACGTTCGGCGGCGGCCTGACTTTTTCCGGCGTCAGTCTCGATCAACTCAAGGCGGCGCTCTCCCTCAACGAATCGTGGGCGCGCAGCCTGCAACACGTTACTCTACGCGCCGGGCAGGGCAAAGACGCGACACTGCACCTGGGCGAGCGCTATCCCGTCCTGACTGCCAGCTACGCTCCCATCGCCAACTCGCCCGCGATTTCCGCAGTGCTGGGAAACCAGAGCTATGTCCCGCCATTTCCGTCGGTCAGTTACGAGGATCTCGGGTTGAACCTTAAGGTAAAACCGGCGATTCATGGCAATGGAGACGTGACCGTGGCGATCGAGCTGCAAGTTCGAGCACTGACCGGGCAAAGCTCGAACGGCGCGCCTGTGATTTCGAACCAGGAGTACAAAGGCGGCATACGCCTAGGCGATGGCGAACCCGCGGTAATTGCGGGCCAAATCTCAACCACGGATGAGAACTCGATGGCCGGTCTTCCCGGCCTCTCGGGCATTCCAGGATTCAATCAGGCTCTTCTCGATAACACCAAGATGATCGAGAACGACGAGTTGCTCATCATCATCACGCCGCATATCGTGGCCAACCACGACCGCGCGACGGATGAGATCTGGGTCAGCGAGAAGTAATGAACCTGTGCCGTTGAGGTAACCGGCCAAGCGCCACGGGCCGAGGCCTCGGCTAAATCGTTACTTCCCTTCTTTCGCGGCGAATTCCACCAACCCCTTGAGTGCATCGGCGGGAACTTGACCCACGTTTCCGATGGTGCGGCCATTGATGAAGAGTGTCGGCGTGCCTGTCACGTTCACTGCTTTCCCTAGAGCGAGGGACGCATCCACGTGAGCTTTGGTCACGGGAGTGGTCGCGCAGGCTGCAATATCCGCGCCTTTCACGCCTGCGCCGTCGGCAAGGGCGGTGAGCTTTTCGTCGGCGTTTTCGGCGGTGATGTCAGCTTGCGTCTCGTAGGTTTTTGCAACGAACTTCCAGAATGCATCGTTCGATGCGTGGCCCACGCAGTCGGCGTAAGCGGCTCCTTTCGCCGCCCAGTTGTGCATCTCCAGAGGGAAGTTCTGGAAGACGAAGCGTGCTTTAGGCTCCGCCGCAACCAACGCTTCGATTGCGGGCTGCGCCGCTTTACAAGCTGGACATTGCAAATCTCCGAACTCGACGATGGTAACCGCAGCATCTTTCGGCCCGCGCGTGGGCCCGGAGATTCCCTTCTCCAGCGTTTTCTTCGTCGGATCGAACGGCTTGGCTCCAAACGGAATTATGTCTCCAACCACCGCATGCTCGCCATCCGCCGTCACATAGAAGCGGCTGGCTTGCTGACCCTGAGGGGTCGCGAGAACCACATCGACCTGAACCAGGCCCGGGACGGGCGCGGGTTTGATGCTGGCGATTTTCCAACTTACCTGCTGCTCGTAACCGAAGGTTTGCTGCATGAAAGAATCGACAGTGGCTTCGGAAGGAAGATTAAGAGCCGGTGCGCCCGTCGAACCATCCGCGGGTTTCGTTGGGGCCGGCGATTGAGCGGTGGCCATGGCGCCCGCAAACAAGAGAATGAATATTAGAACATAAGAATTGCGCATGAGTTTCCTTTCAAAATGCAAATCAGAAATTGTTGGGCAATCGGAAAATCTTCGCGGCGAATCCTCTCACACTTCGCTCTTCGCGGCGATCGGAAAACGGCGGCCGTAACCAAAGGCTTTGGGAGAAATCTTAATCCCCGGTGCCGCCTGTTGGCGCTTGTACTCGGCTCGGTCCACCATGCGCACGACCCGGCGAACCACTTCGATATCGAATCCGCGATCGGCAGCGATACGCTCGGCGGAGTGCGCATCTTCCACATAATTCTCCAGCACGGCGTCCAGAATTTCATAAGGCGGCAGAGAGTCGCTGTCTTTCTGGTTGGGCCTCAACTCCGCGCTCGGCGGCTTCTCGAGCGTAGCCGGTGGAATCGCCGGGCGGCGCGAGTTCACGTAATGACTGAGCCGGTAAACCAGCGTCTTCGGCACATCCGAGATGACTGCCAAACCTCCCACCATATCGCCATAAAGTGTACAGTAGCCTACGCCCAGTTCGCTCTTGTTGCCGGTGGAAAGGACAATCGCGCCGAGCTTGTTGGAGAGCGCCATCAACAGCGTGCCACGCGCACGCGATTGGATGTTCTCCTCGGTCACGTCTTCCTTCCGGCCTGCAAAAACTTCCTGCAAAGTTCGCCGGTACGCGTCGACGACCTGATTGATCGAGAGCAATTCGAAACGGATGCCGAGATTTTTGGCCAGCACACGGGCATCGTCGATCGAACCGGGCGATGAGTACGGACCCGGCATGCCGATTCCAATCACATTTTCCGGGCCGACCGCGTCCGCGGCGATGACGGCGGTGAGGGCCGAATCGATTCCACCGCTGAGCCCGACGATCGCTTCTTGAAATCCGCACTTGCGCATGTAGTCTCGAGTGCCAAGCACCAGCGCGGCATAGACGCTGGCT
>JBAPOI010000857.1:0-3457 GCA_049279555.1 Candidatus Sulfotelmatobacter sp. | reverse complement strand
CGACGAACGGAACGGAGGTCGCTAGCAGCGGCGGATCGCGTTGGCAGGTGGCGGGACGTGCGTTGCGGCACCGCAACTTCCAGCTTTTTTTTAGTGGACAACTGATTTCACTGATCGGCACCTGGATGCAGAGTGTGGCGCAATCATGGCTGGTCTATCGATTGACCGGCTCCGCCTTGCTGCTTGGGTCAGTCGGTTTTGCCAGCCAAATTCCGGTTTTTCTGTTTGCGCCCCTTGGAGGAATTGCCGCCGATCGCTACAACCGACGGCACATTGTGATCGGGACCCAGATCGCATCGATGGTGCTGGCCTTCGCGCTGGCCGCCTTGACGCTGCTGGATCGTATACAGGTCTGGCACGTTTTTGTTCTGGCGAGTCTGTTGGGCATCGTGAATGCGTTCGATATCCCTGGGCGGCAATCGTTCCTGGTGGACATGGTTGGCAGGGAGGATTTGATGAACGCGATTGCGTTGAATTCTTCCATGTTCAACGGAGCGCGCGTGATTGGTCCCGCGGTCGCCGGGATTTTGGTGGCGAAGATTGGCGAAGGTTGGTGCTTTTTTGCCAACGCAGTGAGCTACATCGCGGTGATTGTCGGTTTGTTGTTGATGCGAGTGCACAGCCCGGCGCGAGTATCGATGGGTTCGCCTCTGGAGCACATGATGGAAGGCTTCCGCTTCGTTGAACGCACCGCGCCGATACGGGCACTGCTGCTGTTGTTGGGCATCGTGAGTCTGGTGGGCATGCCCTACGTCGTGCTGATGCCAATTTTCGCCGATCAGATTCTGCATGGCGGCGCGCGAGGATTGGGAATCCTGATGGGAGCGACTGGAGTGGGCGCGCTGTTGGGTGCGCTGACTTTGGCATTCCGCAAGGGAGTAAAAGGTCTGGGACGCTGGGTAGCATGGTGCTGCGCTGGCTTTGGTTCGAGTCTGATCGTGTTTTCGCTGTCGCACAAATTTTGGATTTCCGTGATCTTGTTGCTGCCGGTCGGCTACACCATGATGTTGCAAATGGCATGCTCGAACACGCTGATCCAGGTGATGGTCCCGGATGCGTTGCGCGGTCGCGTGATGGCTGTGTACTCGATGATGTTCATGGGTATGGCTCCGATTGGAGCGCTGCTCGGTGGCGCGCTGGCCGACCGGCTCGGAGCGCCAGTTACCGTTGCAATCGGCGGGTTGGCGTCGGTGGCCGGATCGATCTGGTTCTGGTTCCAGCTTCCAAAGATTCGCGTGGAGGCGCGGCGTTTGATTGTGGCTCAGGCCGTTGCGGGAGGGGAACCCTCCGAGATGACGGCGCAGGCAGTGGAAGACTAGGATGCTCGCTAGTCGAGGAGCCGGCCAATGCCTCGAACGGAGCGAAATGCATATCCGCACTCTGACCCTCACGTTGTTCCTCGTTTCAATCCTCAGTTCGGTTGGTATCGCGCAGAACACCAAGGTGGACACCGAAGGGCATGCTTGGTGGCAACATGCTGTGTTCTATGAGATTTATCCGCGCAGCTTTGCCGACAGCAACAATGACGGCATCGGCGACATTCCCGGCATCACCTCGAAGCTCGATTACCTGCACTGGCTCGGCGTAGACGCCATCTGGATCGCGCCCATGTTTCCATCGCCGCAAGTGGATTGGGGATATGACGTTTCGGATTATTTCAATGTTAATCCCGATTACGGCACGCTCAAGGATGTGGATGACTTGGTGGCGCATGGCAGGGAGCGCAATATCCGCGTGCTGCTTGATTTTGTTTTGACGTACACCTCCGATCGGAACAAATGGTTTGAGGAAGCAAAATCTTCGCGCACGAATCCAAAGAGAGACTGGTTTATCTGGCACGACGGGAAAGCTGGTCAGCCACCGAACAACTGGACTTCTTTGTTTGGCGGTTCGGCATGGAAGTATGACTCCGCTACGACGCAGTGGTATTACCACTATTTTTATCCGCCGCAACCGAATCTGAACTGGCGCAATCCGGATGTTGAGAAAAACATGTTCGACGTAACGCGCTGGTGGTACAAGCGCGGCATCGCGGGATTTCGCCTGGATGCAGTCGATGTGATGTTTGTGGATTCACAGCTGCGCGACAATCCGGTGGTAGGAAGCGAAAAGAATGCGCTTGGCGATCCTGTCGAGCGCGAAGTCTACGACAAGAATCAGCCGGAGTTGCATGGAGTTCTACAGCGTCTGCGAAAAGTAGCGGACGAAAATAACGCGGTGCTGATCGGCGAAACCTGGACCAGTGACATCGAACAGCTCAAGCACTATTACGGCGAGCACGACGACCAAGTGAACATGCCCATGGATTTCATGTTCACCACCATTAACAAACTATCACCGGCGGATTTTCGCAAGCAGATTCAGTGGGTCGATGGCTCAGGCGAATGGCCGGTGTATGTGCTCAGTAACCACGACATTCGCCGAGTCTACGATCGCTATGGCGACGGCATGCACAACGACCAGATCGCGAAGCTGATGGCATCGCTCTACCTGACTTTGCGCGGCACCGCCGTGATGTATTACGGCGAAGAGATCGGAATGGAGAACAATGATCCCAAGCGGCCGGAAGACGTGAAGGATTCTATGGGAAAACTGGGCTGGCCGAAAGAGAAAGGACGCGACGGAGAACGCACTCCGATGCAGTGGAACGCTGACGCCAACGCAGGTTTCAGCACAGCGGCACCCTGGCTACCGGTCGACAAGCGCTTTAAGACGTACAACGTGGCCAGCGAGAGACAGGATGCAGAGTCGATCTTGAACTATTACCGCCAGCTGCTATCCATGCGGCATACGAATAAAGCGCTGCTGGAGGGCAAGTACGTTGAGCTAAATGAAGACGATCCTAATGTGCTGTCGTATATGCGAAGCTATCAGGGGGAGAACGTTATCGTCGTGTTGAATATGAGCGGCGCGGCGCAGACAGTGAATCTTAACCTGGCTGCGAAAGGTGTCGCAGCGGAATCGGCGAAGACTTTGCTTTCGTCGTTTGCTGCGGCAGATAGGGTTAATCCCGGTAAGATTCGGGTCGAACCGTTTGGGGCCTGGATTGGAGAGACGCATTAAACCGAGAGAGATTTAGCGATATGCTTCCGGCGGTAATCCTGTGATGCGGATTCCACCGTGCCCTTTGTGGCGGATGTTCATCCCAATCAGAAGTGCCGTAATCTGCTCGAGAATGCGGGCGTTCTCCAGTGTGCCGCCATCGATGGCGCGGACGCCGGGAATCTTCGCGGCAAGTGCGCGAGTGAGTTGACTCGCACTCGGATCGTCGCTGCAAACGATGACGTCGCAGTCGAGGTCGGCGTCTCCATTCAGCAGTTCGGCGGATAGATTGTGAAACGCCGCCGCGACGCTCACGCCCTTCGGCACAAGTTCCGCCGCTTGTTGCGCGGCTGAGCCTTGCCAGACCCCAATCGTGCGGGATGCCCGCCCGCCGACTCCGGCGGCGAGGGCGACC
>JBAPOI010000856.1:0-1827 GCA_049279555.1 Candidatus Sulfotelmatobacter sp. | reverse complement strand
GGGTCGATATGCGTGGAGTGACAAAGGGAGGAGTGACGAAGGAAGACCCGCCGCTGTTAGTAGTAACCGACCGCGGCAACAGCCGATTGCAACGATTCACTCTCGACGGCAAGCATGTTGACACCATCTCGGGTACGTCGAAGATGCCCTGCTATCTTCACGAACGGAATGGCGAAGTCGTAATCGCAGACCTTCTCAGCAAAGTAATCATCCTTGATCGCACCAATAAAGTCATCGCAAGCCTCGGCGACGGCGAGTATTCCAATAAAGATTGGAGCACAGTTCGAAATCAGCCTCCCGGAACCCTGACCCCAGGCCGTTTCGTCTGCCCCCACGGCGCCTGCTTCGATCACGCCGGCAACATCTTCGTAGTAGAGTGGGTCGAATCCGGCCGCGTAACCAAACTCCGCCGTATAACCTAGTGGAAAAGCAGCGCATTTGCGCCGTAAGCGGTATGCGATAGCCCCTGACGTACGTTCTGGGTGAGTCGAACGAGAGAGGAACCCGGCCTCGATCCTTCGCCTGTCGGGAGGCGGGCTAGGAAAAACTTGTACCTCGCTTGCAGCCTCTTGGGAGAAGCCCTGCCAGCGAGCGATATCAAAAGCCAGAGTCACCCCTCATGTCATGCGGGTATTCCGCGTGCTGAGTCCCCGCGAACTCCTTTGCGGCCGCATCGTGACAATATTTGCACATTTGATCGTTTTCAGTTGCAGGCGACGTGCATGGGTTTCCGTGCCCATGCCTAGTGTTGGCACATCTGCATTGCACCGCTTCTACTTCTAATCCCTCGCCGCGCAAACGCGCCGACGCGCCAAGTGCAATGACCTCCGCCTCTGTCAGATAGCGCACATTCAGATTGGCGATCTTGTCCTTCGGAATGTATAGGTTATTGCTGGGGATTTTCTTCCAATAGGAATCGGTGTCAGCCTTTATGCCCTTTTCTTTGTCACTGATAAATCCTATCCGATCAAAGCGGCGCGGATACTTGAGGAACACACCCGACAGCTCCCCCTCCTTATCCAGAAAGAAATCAGCCACATGGCCGTTGTAGAGGATATCGATCGTAGTTAGCACATCCACCCAGACCTCTACTGCTGGTTCGGGAGGAGAGTCGAAAGGGGTGAGCAAAAGATGCCACTCGCTGAGAGTTGGCAAGAGGATCTTCGCCGCTGCCCAGAGGTACAGCCTTCTGCGGGATCCTGTGAGACTTCCAGCCCCCGTCCCAGACCATTTCCCGTAGTTGCGGGTCAGCCAAGCACAGACCCCAGCCTCAAGCAGCACGAGGATGTAGTACCAGAATAGGAAACGAGCCTGCCGGCGGATAACCTGATTGGTTGAAGCCCAATAGACGCGGTTCTGTCCTTGTTCTCCAAGGATCCTGTCGTTCATTGCAGAACCCAGGACGATCCGATAAGCCTCTCGCCTATCGACCGACGAGGCCTGGCGGACTCCGAAGGGCCAATTCGCCACAGTCCAAACCAGCGTAAGTGCGAGAAAAAATGGTAGAACTGACGCGAGCACTGCGAAAGTGAATTCTTCGACTCGGGTGCGTTGGAACTTTATGTGAGGAAGGGAAAGAGAGTAAAGCGACCGGAATAGGCCGCTAGGAACAAGTAAGTAAGCCACTACACAAAAAGTGGCTAAAAGGCCGATCATCGCTGGCCCTCAATGGCTTAAAATATCTGCTAGTCAGAAACAGCGGCGGCTGTTTTGCGCTTCACCACAAAACTCCGCCCGGTAGCATCCCGGACGTGCGCTTGTCCGGTACTTGCTAGTTCTTCCTGAATGCGTGGGTCTGACTTGATCCTGTGGACGAGACACCCAGCT
>JBAPOI010000855.1:0-1693 GCA_049279555.1 Candidatus Sulfotelmatobacter sp. | reverse complement strand
CCTGAGACGAACGAAGCAGGAGGAAATAAAAGCGTCCACGAAACCAGCAAGTTTGAAGGTGCTGATACGATGTGCATTTAATTCGCGCGACTCGTTACTGACGACGATAATCTTCAATCCATATCTGGTTTTCAGCCTGCGAACGAGTTCAATCATTTCGGCGTAAGGTTTCGATTGCGCGAACATGAAACGTCGAAACTCGGCGCGTGTGAATGGACGCTTTTCATAAAAGACCACGCGGTCTAAATATTCGTTGAAAGTAGTCTTGTCCTCCTCGTGGGTTTCGAAGTTTAACTCATGCCGTTCCTGCATCTCGGCCAAATTCAACTTAAAGTGGATCGCCGCCCGTTTGCGGGATTGATGATCCCAGCCGTTGGTGAGCAGGACACCGCCGATGTCCACAAACAAGGCCGAGATTGGTGCTCCTTTTTTCATGAGGCCGGGAGTGGTGAAGTCTGGATAACCGTCCTCGTCATGGCCTGATACATCATTTCCTCGCTGAGGAAAGGTGCGCCAAGCAGTTCGTAACCGGCGGTTAGTTTTTCGTTCACTTTTCGCGCAAGCTCGTCATGGGTTGCGGCATCGGCGTGAAAAGGCACAGCGACGATTGCATACTCAATGGGAGTTTTCATTTTGTCTTGAGTCACGAATTCTTTCCCTTCTTCTTGGAAACAGCGGCCAATTCCGTCGGTAGCGGCCAGCGATGTCCTGGAGCCAGCAGTCCTTGGGTATTTTCCGGTCCCCAGGTGCCGGCGGCGTAATTGGGGAAATCGCTCGGTGCCGTGGCCTGCCACGCTTCGAGCACCGGCATCAACAGTTGCCAAGCCGCTTCCACTTGATCGGCGCGCATGAAGAGCGTGGCATCGTTTTTCATAACGTCCCACAGGAGCGTTTCGTAGGCGTCAGGCGAAGGCGCGGCAAAACTATCGCGATAACTGAACCGCATGTCCACCGGTCGCAGTTGCATCTTCGGTCCCGGATATTTGGCCTGAAAGCCCAGCACGATGCCTTCGACGGGCTGGATTGAGAGGATGAGTCGGGAGGGCTGCCAACCGAGCGAGGCTTCGGGCGGAAAGGACTGATGCGGCACGGCGCGAAATTGGATGGAAACTTCCGACGCCTGTTGCGGCAGGCGCTTGCCTGTGCGCAGATAAAACGGCACGTCCTGCCAGCGCCAGTTGTCTATAAACAGCTTCAACGCGGCAAACGTCTCGGTCTGGGAATCCCGTGCGACACCGTCTTCCTCGCGATAGCCGGGCATTATTTTGCCAGTGGTGTTGCCGGAACCATACTGTCCGCGCACCGCGTATTGCTGAACCTCGTCACGGTGAATCGGACGGGCCGCATGGAGCACATCTACTTTCTTGTTGCGGATTTCGTCGGCTTGAAAAGACACCATCGGCTCCATCGCCACGAGACAGAGCAGTTGCATCAGATGATTCTGCACCATGTCACGCAGCGCCCCGGCGTGGTCGTAATAGCCGCCACGATGCTCGACGCCCACGGTTTCGGCGACGGTGATGGTCACATAGTCAATGTAGCGACGATTCCACATCGGCTCGAAGAGCGGATTGGCAAAACGAAACGCCAGAATGTTCTGCACGGTTTCCTTGCCGAGATAGTGATCAATCCGAAAAATTTGGGATTCGTCAAAGCTGGCGGCGAGAACGGCGTTCAGCGCGCGCGCCGATTC
>JBAPOI010000854.1:0-3089 GCA_049279555.1 Candidatus Sulfotelmatobacter sp. | reverse complement strand
ACTCCGCCGGGCAGCGCCTCCTCGACGACGCCTTCGAGAGACTCAACCTGTCCGCTCGCGCCCTCGATCGCATCCTCAAGGTCGACCGGACGCTGGCCGACCTCGAAGGGACCCCCAATCTGCGCCTGGCCCACATCGCCGAGGCCGTCCAGTACCGTGCGCTCGACCGGAGACTGTCGGGCTGATCCGGCGCTTCCACCGCGCATCCCAGCCTGACAAGCATCGGCGCATATAGTACATTGCAAATGCACTTGCCTGCCGCTAAGCTTCTCGTGCATAATGTGTGTCAACGCGTGAGTCGCCTGGACTTGAACCCGGGGCCGACCGCTCACGAGGACAGCTCAAATGGGAAAGAAGAGCAATCTTAAAGGTCGGTTATTCGAAGACAGAGTCGAGTCTCTATTGCGACAAGCGGAGCAAGCCTGTCCGACGCGCATCATAGTGCAACCTCAAAAGAGTGTGGCCCTGCGGGACGGCCGGTCGAAAGTGGTCGACTTTGTATTCAGATACGAGACCATGGCATCGGCCAACGTAGTAGGGGTAGAGTGTCAACACAGGGACGCTTGGTCGAGCGAAATACTTGACAAAATATTGTCGCTTAGAAATCACAGCCTTCATAACCGCTTCTGGTTTGTCTACGAAACTGACGGCTTTCTCAGTACAGACACGAGGGAAATACTCGACGGTCACGGTGTCATGCATTTCTCGCTTTCGGCATTGGAGCGTCATATCCATTGGGTCATCCAAGATGTACTAGCTGCTGAGCAAAGATGTAGAGACATCGCAGCGCTAAATGCGGCCAACCCCGCGAACCCCGCGCCCGAACGTTACGATCTTCAAGGTACACCTACTCGAATTGTCGACCCAGCCATGATCTCTCGTTCTCGTTAGACGACACCATGGCGCTCCCGTTCACGTGCAGTCGATGCGGGACAGAGGTTCTCAGCGTAACTGAACTCGATCGCTCGGCACTCAGGGCAGCGTTCTCAACTTCCCAGATGCTCCGTGGCGGTGCGGGCTACATGCTGAACTTCATGCGCACCACTGATGGCGCGTGCCCAAACTGCGATGCATACATGCTTGGGTCAACAGTGAAACCGCCCAGAATCGGCTCGCGCGTCCAATGCAAAGGTCGTATCGGCCCTGATTGCATGACCTTCTTACAGAGACATACCAGAGTGCATGTAAAACTAGAGGCACAGTGGGCGAAGGAGAAGAAGGAGACAGCGTCGAGCGATTACGTCTTTTCTTATAGTGCACTAAAGCACTTTGCTCTGGGCGGTGCGATAAGCATTTATAACAATGCTATTGGTCTTATGGCGCTCTTGAGCGCCGAGACCTCGATTGAAACACTTAGATTTCTTTGCGATCTGGTAAATGACGAAATGGCGGGCAGCTTGTCTCCTTACCAGATATCCATTGACGCCTTTGAGATAAGGCATGGCACTGTAGTGACGGTTTCAATGCCTTTTCCAAGCGAGATACCGGAAGCATATATGATCGCCATCGCCACGAATGCGTCTTTAGCGCGTGCCTCGGACCAAAAAGAAGAAACGGCAGAGATCAATACGCTATATTTTTCTTTGGAACGAGCTGCCCCACGTCTCGGGTACCCTCGCACGATGGTCGGCCGCTGGGACCGTTCTAGTCGCAAGAACTATGGCGATGGACCAATCCCAGCTGTCGCCAATTTCGTAGAATGCGTTGAGCGCATATGGGTGTCGGAGATATGGCGCGAGGAAATGAAACGTACATGACAAGTGACAAGTTGATTTGAGCTTCCGCGAGATAGGCGTCGGAAAAGCTGTCACTTTCGTTGATCAATGTCGGTACAACAGTAAGGAGTGTAACATGCCATCGCTGTTTAACTGTCCAAGTTGTGGCAGAGGCTATTGGAATCTCGAACCCTCGTCAGGAGCGAAGGCAATTTGTGGGAGCTGGCTGATTGAAGGCGAGTTCTGCCCACACTGCAAAAAGAGATCTCCGCATGGAGTCGGCGAAGAAATTTATCTCAGACATCAAAAGGAAAGGGACGCCGGGAAATGGAAGTAGATAACGGCCTAGGATCGAGAGAAGGTTCTGTGCCGCATGCGGCAGGCTACCGCTGCCAGAGCCGACCGGCTGAGACCTAGCCGCTGGGTAGACTTCACCGCCTCGTAAGTCGTTCGTTCGTGGAGGATGCAATAGATGACGTTCTGGAAACCTTTGTTTCGCAGCAAAGAACCGCCCAAGGAGTCAAAGCCCAAGATTGGAGAACCTGTCGTCACCCAACCGCGGCTGCTATGTAAGGCCATCGGATGTTCGCAACCTAGGATAGTCTGGAGCGTTTTCTGCGACCAGCACCATAAGCAGAATCTGAGTGGTAAGAGCTTTCCCCTCAAGAAGCTGGCTACCGACGAGGTAGGGAATGAAAGGGACGAGAAAGATAGGCGCAGTCAGTCAGTTACTGCATGTGCGGTACCAACGGCGATTTCTCTTCGGATGGAAGCCCATCCAGCGCATGGCCTGGTGAAGCAACTCGAAGAATTCAAGATCCGCCAAGGGGAATGCGAGGAGGCGGACCGCCGCGAGTACCTCGCCCTGCTTGATCAAGCGATCGCCCTGGCGCCTGATGACGTTGATTTACTCTACGCCAAGGCCTGCATGGATCGCAAGAACGAAGTCAAACATCTTGAACAACTCAGGAGACTCCATCCCGATCATTTAGATACGATCATGACGCGAGGGGAACACCCGAGGTGGCACAATCGTCCGTTGCCCGCGGACTGGGAAGGGTTGTACCAGTTCCCAGGCTGGTCACAGGGGAGCGCAGAACTAAAAGGATTTATGTTGCAACGTGTGGCCAAGAGTAGGCATGTCCAAATTGTTCGACATCAGCTGGGTTTGACATTGGCTATGGTATACGGTTCTGAAGATGAAGATTACTTCGCCAAGATTGGAAGGCTTAGGTGGGACTTAAAGTGCCTCTCCTCAACATGGTGTGGGTCGCGGGAGGCGAGGAGAGAGCTCGATTCCTCCCGAGTTGAGGAAGAGCATCGCGATCAGGGCGTCGGCCGAATGGAAGCCGTAGGCTCGGCGGCTGATGATGC
>JBAPOI010000853.1:0-12774 GCA_049279555.1 Candidatus Sulfotelmatobacter sp. | reverse complement strand
TCGAGAGTTAGGACCTCGAAGGGGCCCAGCGTGAAGGTGTGTTCCTGTCCGGCTGCTAGAGATATTGGAGCAGGCGTGCTCTCTTTCCTCCAAACTTCATGTGCCAGAAATAGACGGGGCACGTCTGGGGGTAGTTCAAAGGCCTGGCCAATGTCGATCGAGATGCTTTGACTCTTGTCGCTCGGATTGCGGAGTGTGAGAATGGATTTTGCCGACGACCAAGCGGCCCAACCGTAGACTTTCAGTTTGGCTGGGTCGCCGCCCACCCAATGAGTGTCGCGGAGAACTTCTGCGTTTTGTCGTGACCAGGTTGCGGCTTCGGCCAGCGTATCCCAATCGTTCTTTGAGAGGAGCGAGTGCGAAATGTATAGCTCCTGGAGTTGCGTTCCGCTACCGAAATACGAATGGACTTCATTCTGGAAGTCGCCTTCCGGGTCGCTGTCCAAATGTTCGGCCTGCTTAGCGTAAATCAGCCCATGCAGCATGAGGGAATTCAGGGGGAAAAGCGGACCAGCTTTCACGACATTCTGATAGGTTTGTGCGTCCCTGTAGGTGATCCACCTCTCGCGCCAACTGCCGACTCCGGCAAAGCTGTGATCGTCTCCTCCGCGCCAGATTGAGTCGGCATAACGCAACCAGAACGGTGAAGGATAGGTTCCAGTGGTCAGGTTGACGAAGAGGTCGGGCTTCTCGGCGCGCCAGTCCTCGATCAAACCGATGGCTGCTGCAAAATCACTGTCGAATCCGCTGCCGAGAAAAACGCTGTCGACGTTTCCGGTGCCATCAATTTTGAACTGGTTGATTGCATCTTTTCGAATGAAGTCGAGAGAGACATCGTGAAACCTGGAATAGTATTTCGGTCCGGAGAGAGCAAATCCCCCGGCATTGGTTTCGAAACCATGCTTCTCGCCAAAGTCGAGGCGCTGTTGTTTTGCTTCTTCGTAGCCACCCCATGGAGAGAGCCAGATGCCCATCGCCGCACCATATTGTTGCGCGGCGCGCGTCACAGGCGTAAGCCCCTCGGGGAAACCTGCGTTCATCTGCCAAGTCGAATGCGGATTGTCCCATCCGTCATCGAGGAGAAAAGAATCCAACTTCACATTGCGCTTGCGAACCAGCTCGGTTCCGAAGGCGTTGATTACATCGAGCACGGCGGCCGCATCGTACGGCTTGCCAAAGCCAATGTCATACCAGGAGTTGTAATGGAGAAATGTGTGGTAAGGATGCGCTCGTTCGCGCTCGATGTAGTTTAGAAATCCGCGGCGCATTTGGCCGGGTGGAGATACTCCAATGATCAGCGAATAGTCGACGGTCTGCCCTTTTCTCAGCGGCAGTTCACGCTTTATCGTGCAGGTTACCGTGCTTGTCTCCTGGCATTGGGCCAATGGGTTTTCGAAACCGAAAAACAAATCTCCGGCCGTCACGGGAGATCCCTTGACTGTTCCGACCACGCGCGCGCCGGGCAGGTTCCCGTTGAATAAATACACTTCGGCAATCGGCTGATCGCCATCCGGCGCCGTGAGCGAGATCTCTGCCCGAATGTAGTTGGAATCGTCGCGCAGAACGGCACGCCAGAGGACGGAAACTCTCTTCGTGCCCTGCTTCGTGGTTTGCTCTTCCGCAGATTCTTTACCCGGATAATCTTTGCCCGGATATTCCAGGCGGAGAGAAATTGCTTTGCCTGCGAAATGATCGGCGGTGCGCGAGGCTCCGGGGTTCGAGGGGAGATCCTTGATTTGCGGATCGCCGGTAATGACCATATCGGACGCAAGGACTGTCGTTCCATCCTTGAAGGTAAAGCTGAAAGGATCGCGGGGAAGCGATGCCTGCGCACCCGTGGTTCGGATTACCAGCGCAAGAGCGGTCAGCTTTCCTTCGGCGACTGACCATTGCGCCTGGATCATTTCGTTTGCCAACGAGAGAGCTGTGCTCCGGATGTCCGCGTTGGCTTTTCCCGGAGATACGCCGTAGAGCACGGGAGTCTGGCTCGTTGCGAGGGAACCGGCCAGCAGGACGGCCAGAAGAACCCCTGCTCTCATATTCCGTGCGATTGCAGAGGTCGAAGTTGGCATGCTGCGTAATCAGTAAATGTTCACGTGGGAGACAACGCGGCTGATGGCGCCGTTCGGACTGGGACAATCCGGCTGGAGACCTAAACGCAAAGCACTGAAGAGTCCCAACAACTGGGCCAGTATTACATCGACAGGCGCACGGTAATCGTCAGGGAGGCGCGGCGCATTCAGGGAAAGGACATGATCTGCGAGCCCGTCGAGTTGGTTGATGGATTCCGGCGTTACCACCACCAGAAGCTTTACAAGCCGCTTTCTGCGGACTTCTTCGATCAGGTCTACTTCATACTTGCGTCGGCGCGGATCGCGCGAAAGAAAACTTACGAATACGGTATTCGCGTCCAGGGCCGACATTGGGCCGTGGCGGAGACCCAGCATGGACTCCGAGAAGGTGGTTATTTTGCCGGCAGTCAGTTCCAGCAACTTCAGGGCGGACTCCCGCGCTACGGCATGCAGCACTCCCGAACCCACAAAACATGCTCTGGAGAAATCCTCCTGAGCAATCGCAGTTGCAACTTCCTGAGCGCGTTCGAGGAAATGCTCTCCCGCTTGCTGCAGCATAGAGAATGAATCGGTGTAATCGCCGGGAGAGAATGCGTGCGCGAGGCAATGGCCTGCAACCACCATGTTGGTGAAAGAACTGGTCATCGCCAGGCCGCGGTCGTTCGTCGTGTCGTCGAGGGCGAGCACAAAGGCGCGCTGAGGTGTCTTCCTGCAGGCTGCTGCCATGCGGCCCGCTTTGTTGCAGGTCACCAATAGGTGCCGCACTCTGGGGTATCTTTTAATCGCGGCTTCGAGTACCGCCAGCCCCTCGGAACTGTCGCCGGAGCGCGAGAACGAGATCCACAAGTACGGCCGATCTTCGAATACCATGTCTTCAAGGTTCGTCAGAAGGTCAGTACTGGGAACCGCTTGAACTTCACAATTCCAGAGCCGGCGCAAGAGAGGAGTAAGAGATCGACCGACATAATCGGAAGTACCCGCACCGACAAGATAGACAACCGGGCGAAGGCTGGGGTCTGCATCGATTCCCGCTTCCTTTAGGAACTGGCAGAGATCAGGCCGTCGTTCCTGGCAAACGTTGTAAGTTTGCAGCCACGTCGCAGGTTGCCGCAAGATTTCAAGCGGAGTGTATTGGGTACCGCGGGTCTGCTTCTCTTTGTCGCTTGCCTCGACTAACGCCCGGAGTCCGTCGATTGCGCGTCCCTGAATCAAGCTCTCTCCCTTCTAACCGGATGCAAGCGCATTATACTAGCACCAATTATCGCAATATTTAGAAATATTTAGAAACTATTATAGCAATGAAACGAAATATCGCGAGTTTCGCACGGGTGACGATGGAATATTTAAAGACTGTTTCTCCCGGGTGAAGTTTTGCGTCAGGTTGGAGAATGCACGGCAGCTTTTGAAGGAGTTCCCTTGAGCGGATTTTGCGCAGCAGGGATTAGACCACGGTGACTTCGACCCCGGATTTCTTCAGCGTGTTCAGGTCGGCCTTGGGAATGCCGGAGTCAGTGAGGACGTATTGAACAGCAGAGGGAGGAGCAATCAGCGAGAGACTTCGCTTGCCGAACTTGCTGGAATCGCAGACCGCGACCACCACCTTGGAGATCTCAATCATGGCGCGATTCACCCTCGACTCCAAAAGGTTCGGCGTGCTGATTCCATACTGAACGTCGAATCCGTCGACCCCAAGAAAAAGAATGTCGGCGTGCAATTTATGAAGCGTTTCTTCCGCGATGGGCCCCACCAGAGAAAACGAATTCTTCCTTAGATTGCCACCGCTTAGAATCACTTCCACGGCCGATCCGGAGAGTTCGGCGGCGATATTCACCGCGTTGGTGATGATGGTCAGGTTCAGAAAGTTGCGCAGGGCGCGGGCAATGGCGGTGGTTGTCGTACCGGAATCTAGAATGACGACCTGCCCTTCGGAAACCATGCGCGCGGCAGCTGCGGCAATCTGCATCTTCTCCTTGCGATGGAGCTTCTCCTTCTCTCGCAAGGTGGGGTCCACTAGGGCGCCATCGCGCGCCGGAAGCGCTCCGCCATGGGTGCGATGAATCAGGCCTTTCAGATGCAGGATATCCAGGTCTTTGCGGATGGTGACCTGGGAAGTGTGGAACTGTTTCGCCAAGTCCACGACCAGGACCCGGCCATCCCGACGCAGCAGCTCAAGGATCGCTCTTTGCCGCTCTTCGTTTAGCATTTCGGGTTTAGCATTCAGAAACTTTTGCGCCGCTTCACGGCAAATCTGACCATGAAGGATACACGTGGCACTTCTCTTTTATCCCGCACAGCATTCGGTTGTCTAGGGAAAAGTTCCCCCTTGTTTTCTCCGAGCTAGGTGCCCACTTACGCCCGCATGCCCCCTTGAAAGCCGATCGAACTACGGCAACCTTACTCGGGTCGAGCTTCGATCAGCAGGTGTTGACTGAACTCGGTGGAGAGTGTGACTTTCGGGCCGTGCACTGTTCCCAGGTCTTTGTTATTTACGTAATCGACAATGCGATAACTGGCGTCCCGCAGACCGCGAAGTTCAATCGGTCCGCTCCAACGTTTAGCATAGAACGCGTAGTAGAGTTCCTCGTCCTTCTGGATAACATGAGTTTCGGGAAGATCGAACCCTATATCGTAAAGATCACCGCGATACTGCCCGCGCGATATCATTTTGTCGTTGTAAATTTGCAACCACTTCTCAAATATCTTCTGCCGCTGCGGAGTCAGATCCGATTTGCCGTGCTTCGTCACGAGATTCGGGAGCACGAACTGCGTACCGACGACTCCTCCCACCCCAACGGTCGAAGCGAAATCAATGGCTCCGTCGCTCAACTCGACGTGGTCACCGAAATAAGGAATGTTGTCGCCCATCAGCGCTTTCAACGTCTTGCCCTTGGAGCGGACCTGAAACGAACTTTCCGGATCGGATGCCACCGACATATTGAAATGCGGCATCGTGAAAAACGAGTAGGCAGTGCCGCAGGGACAAAACTCAACTAATGCGTCGGGCTTCACGCTGCGGGCAGTTTCGTAAATCTCCCGAAAGAAATCAGGCAGCGCCTCAACCGAGTCTTCCGGGCGCTTGTGATGATGCGCCGGGTTGTAACAAGCGGGAACGGCGTTCATGTGTTGACCATCGAGTTTGAGGCCGTCGAATCCCCACTCCCCGAGGATCTTGCGAACCAGCGCTTTGTGATATTCGATGACACCGTGGTCAGACGGACATAAATAAAAAGAATTCCACCATGAAATCTTCCGCTTCGATCCGTCGCGATTGAGCAGAAGGAAGTCGGGATGTTCTTTCAGTAATATCGAATCGGGGACCGCGCTTAACGGCGACCACCAGAGTTGCGCCTTGAAACCTTCTGCGTGAATTCGATCCACCAAGGTTTTCATGTCCGCGTCGCCGTTGGGGAACTTCTTGGGGTCGAGCGCCCAGTCGCCGTAATTGTTCTGCCAGCCATCATCGAGCGTGACCCAGGTGAAGCCCATTTTCTTGACCGTCGGAAGCGTGTCGTAAACCTGCTTGAGTTGTACCGACCGGCCGTAGCCCCATGCGCACCAGATGGGGCCAAAGGCGCTGTCTGGCGCCGAAGCCATTTGAAATCCCTGACGCACCATGAGGCGGCGATATTCGGTGAGGGTGCGGAAATAATCGCCTTGATGCACGGAGACAAAGGTTCGGAGAGTATGAAAATTCTCTCCTGGTTCCAGCGTGCGCTCGCGGGCCGAGCGGACCGCGACACTGGCATGGCGCGCATCGAGCATGGAAACGGGAAGCGATATCAGGCGGGGTGCTGGTTCCACGTGGCCTACCGCGAGACCAATGTCTTTGCGCCATACATCAACGATCGGAGTTCCTCCGCCGTAGTCGCTGGCATTCATGCCGAGATAATTTTCCTGTTTGAATCCGGCGCGCAGCGGAAGCACCCAGTTGGGACGCTTCTCATAAGACCCGCTTTGATAGGACCAAAATGCCGGGCCGCGTGCGGTGGTGTTCGCGCGCAGGGAATATTGATGGTTGGCCCAACCGCGAACGGCGAGTCGAGCAGCGCCTTCGTTCGTGTAGGTAACGTCGAAAATTGCGATGGAGGGAAAATCAGAATAAATCGTGACCGAGACATCCTTGCGCAGATCGCCGGCTTTGCCCGTCAGGGACAGCCGCTCGCCGGAGCCAAACGCGTCCGTCACGCGTTCCCGGTGGCTTGCGTTCAGCGGGAAATCCTTCCATGCGCGAACGCCAGTGATTGTTTCCGATGCGGAAAATGGAGTCAGGAATTGCGGGGTTCGACCAACCAGCGCGACGACACGGCTGCGCAGGTTGTGATCAAATTCGATTCGCAAGACTGAGCTTTGGATTTGAAGATTCGTCGAGTTAGTCGAGATTTTGGGCGCGGCAACAGCGGTAGATTTCTGGGCGGAATTGCTTTGGCCAGAATTCCAGACAGGTAGAGCGAGCGCAAGCATTACGCCAAGGACACCGCGCCCGATTGTTGAAAAGGGCGATCCGCGTCTCTCGGGGCGGATCTTCACTCCACGGTCAGATTGGTTTGTCATGTCGCCACACCCGGTCCTGCTGGATCGTTTTCCCTTGATCGAGAATATTGCGATGTATTGCGAATGGATTCGTTTTACGTTCTACGTTCGGCATTGTCAAGGGACTGTTTGCGCATTATGGGATGCGGGACGGACCGCGGCAGAGGATAAATGAGAGCCCCTCGCAGACGCAGTCTAAATCGTGCTGGCGGCGGGGTTTCGCCAAATTTCAGAACGCCTAAGCAGAAGCCGATGGCCCGGATTTGCCTTTTGCGCTTGACAAACTAGGGGGATGGAACGTAATAGTGTGTGCGAAAGCAAACGTTATAAAACGTAAGCATTGCGAATACACCTGCTTGATCTTGGTGGGAGGCGGTCCATGCGAGTTCGAAGAGCAGTGTGGTTGCCAGTTGGCAATTATGTGCACGCCGCCGTGCTGTTTTCCGTGGCCGCAATTCTTGGTTCGGCAATTTCCGTTTGGGGCCAGGGAGCTTACCGGGCGCAACTGCGCGGGGCTGTTTCCGATGCGTCAGGGGCGGTTGTCGCCCATGCCACCGTGACTATCCGCGACGTCGGGACGAACATTTCCAGTTCCGCTATTACCGACGAGAAGGGCTCGTATTTCTTCACCGATTTGCGCCCTTCCACCTATGCCGTCAAGGTCGAAGCCTCAGGCTTTCGTGCGGCGGAGCGGACCGGCGTGGTTCTCGCGGTCGATCAAGAATCATCGCTGAACTTCAAGCTGGACATTGCTGGCGCATCGACTTCGATCAGCGTTACGGCTGCGGCCCCGTTGCTGGATACGGACAATGCGACGCTGGGCACGGATATCACCAGCGAGTATGTAAAGGAACTCCCTCTGATCAACCGCAGCTTCTTCGGTCTGATGTTTTTATCGGCTGGCGTAACCGAGGTAGCCGGGTCGGGCACACAGGATAGCTATCCTTCGGGAACCAACTTCGTTTCCAATGGACAGCGCAACGCCACAGCCGAGGTGCGGCTGGATGGCGCGCTGCTTAGCGCGCCGGAACAGGGCGAGGGAGGAAACTCCAACGTTTACTACGAGCCGCTGGTCGAGAGCATGCAGGAAGTGAAAGTCGAGAACAACAGCTTCTCGGCGGAGTTCGGCAACAACGGCGGCACTGTCGTGAACATGGCCATGAAGAGCGGGACCAATGCCTTCCATGGCAGCGGCTGGTATTTTTTGCAGCGCCCGCAGATGGATGCGCGTGATTTCTTCAACCCCAAGTACCTGTTGGGTAATCCCGTCCCCAACCCCAAACCAGACAGCCGGCGCGACCAGGGAGGGTTTTCGCTCGGCGGCCCGATCAAGAAGGACCGCACTTTTTTCTTCGTGGATTTTGAAAAAGTCCGCAGTATTTCCGCGGCCAGCTATGTCGCAACCGTGCCAACCATGGCGGAGAGAAGTGGGGATTTTTCCGGGACCGCGACTGCCCTTTACGATCCGTTGCAACCTTTGGTTGCCTGTGACCCGCCGGCGACTGGTCAGTGCAGGCCGCAGGTTCCCGGCAATAAAATACTCTCGAACGAAATCGATCCCATCGGGCAGGCAGTCCTTAATCTCTACCCGAAACCCAACCTGCCGGGAGAATTCAATAACTACAATTTCACCACTACCGCAAATGCGCCGGATTACCAGTTCGACATAAAAATTGACCACCAGATCAACGATAAACAGCGCATCAACGGCCGCTACAGCCGGAGTTGGAACAATTTCACGACTGCCGAGACTTTGGGCGACGGCTTTGATAATGACGGAATCGCGAACGGCCCGACCACGACGCAAAACGGCTCATTCGAATATTCCTGGACGATCAACCCGCGAACTGTCTGGACAAACCATGCGGCCATCGATCGAGTGCATGAAAAGGCGACGTCCGGTATTCCTACGCTCTCTGGCTTCAATGCTTCCTTGCCGAGCGGCGCTCAAGGATTGCCGACGTTGTTACAACAGGCCAATGGAATCGATCAGATGCCAACGTTCTCGATGACAGGTGCGTCGCCGTGGACCGATCTTTTCGACCAGTGCTGCATAGCCACCACCTTTGCTCACACGCTATACAGTTATTCGTCTCAGGTGGTGATCTCCAAGGGTTCACACCTGATCAAGTTCGGCGGGGAGCAGAGATTGTTCTATAACAACTTTTTTCAGCCGCCGAATCCGACTGGCGTATTCAATTTTTCGGATTTCGTGACCTCGCCGACTCCGAACAGCGACACGGATGCAGCGGGGAATCCGGCGGGCAACCCTTTTGCCAGCCTTCTTTTTGGTTACGCTGACAACGTAAACTCCCCAAGCTACGTTCCTCCCTCGCTCAATATCTATCCTTCGGTGGCCAATAAATCGGCAGAGACAGGCTTCTATATTCAGGATGACTGGAAGGTGAACTCGAAGCTCACGCTCAATCTTGGCCTGCGTTACCAGTGGAGCACGCCATACAACGAGCGCCACAACCGAATCGAATTCAGCAACTTCACCGCCGATAGCGGCGTGAACATTAATCTTGCCAACGTTCCGGGTAGCGCTCCGGCAGGCACCTTGAGCGCCCAGGCAATGATGTTGGGGATTGCAAATCTTCCGACGACAGAGGAGTTGGTCGGCACTACGGAGTTCGCCAACTCCAGCCGCAGGAGCGTTCCAACCTACCGCAAAGACCTTGGACCGAGACTTGGTTTCGCCTACCAGATCGATTCGAAGACGGTGGTGCGCGGCGGTGCTGGCATGTATTTCGGAATGAGCCCGGCCACTAACTTCCAATATCCAGGCACCGCCTTCCGCAAGACGGCGACTATGTTCTTCACCAACGATAATTTTGTAACGCAATCAGCGACCATGGAGAATCCGTTTCCCGGTGGTCTTACGGGCCCGCAGGGAATGCAGTACGGCAAGCTGGCAAATTGGGGATATGGCAACAATAATGATCTGGGTACGACTGCGGCCCGAGACGCTGAGATTTACCAATGGAACGTGGGAATCCAGCGAGCGCTGCCCAGCGAAATCGTGCTTGGCTTGGACTACTCCGCAAACCGGAGCACGCACCTGCCATGGTCCGGCACCAACAACCGGGATTTCATTCCGTCGTCGCTGCTGGCGAAGATTGCCGCGGCGGTAACTCCCTCCGATCCAACCTGCCAGGCAGATAGTTGCGTGAGCAATTTTCTTCAAACGCAGGTGGGCAATCCTTTCGCGGCGATGTTCAGCCAGCCCTGTACCCCTAGTCCTTCCGCCCCCTGCTTCAACGAGCCCGATTCGAACTACGGCCAGCCGACTCTCGCGTTGGGCAATCTGCTGAATTCTTATCCGCAATTCGCCGGAGACTTTGAAGGCCTGATGTTGGAGGAAGCCAGCTCGTGGTACAACGCGATGCAGATTCGATTTCAGAAGCGCACCACGCACCACATCAGTTTCGATGGCAGTTACACGGTGTCAAAGTCGACCGACGATTCCTCGGCGGGCAGAAACAACTTTATCGGTTCTCTGGCTTTTACCCTCCCGCAACAACTGGATCGCCTGAACCTGGAACACAGCATCGGGGCCAACGACACGCCACAGCGTCTCGCAGCTGCGGTTGTCATTGACCTGCCGATCGGCCGCAAACAATGGATTGGCGGCGATATGAACCGTGCGTTCGATGCCGTCGTTGGAGGCTGGTCGATCGCGACCTTGATCACCGAACAATCCGGTCAGCCTATGGCGATCGGCATGGCCGCACCGCAACTGGCGAATGGAACGCAGCGGCCCAGCGTTGTGTGCGGGCAACTCAAGTCTGGGCTCAGCATGAATGACGCCGCCTTGACCTGGCAGACAACGCAGCTCTCTTTCTTCAACTCTAGTTGCTTCGCCGACCCAGGCGACCAGAATCCCGGCAATGCTCCGCGCTACTTCTCCGGTCTGCGCGTTGCCGGCATCCACAACGCGGATCTGAATCTTTACAAGTCGTTTGTGCCCAGGGAGGGCATGAAGGTGGATATCCGTGCAGAGATATTCAACCTGACGAATCATCCTCGCTTCGGCTTCCAGCAGTCGAATTTGGCTTTTGGAGACTCTCAGTTCGGGGCAATCAGCAGCGATGCGCCGGGATACTTGCCTCGGTACTTCCAGTTCGGAGTCAGATTCGAGTTCTGAGCCGTCGGTTCACAAATCGACAAAGGTTAGCCATGACAGGCGTGCGGCGTGGGCCTGAGATTCAGAGGATGCAACTATGAAAACCCGTCAAATCTGGATTGCCGCTGCAGTCTTGGTTTCAATCAGTGTGTTTCTGTTAGGGCAGGATGTTGCTCGAGAGCACGCGATTCCAGACTCGCACAATCAGGACTCGAGGAATCAAGACTGGACAAACTATGTTCGCATTGCGGCGTGGTCTTTGGGGACAGGCCGCGCCGAGCGAATTGTTCGCGAGGCTGAAGAGAGCCATGTCTCCGGCATTGAAGTGGACAACGATATCCCGGGGCGCTACGAGAGCTTTCTCAACCCGGAAGAGAAACTCGCCGCGATTAGTGCCGTGGCGGAGCGCTCGCACAAAGCCGGGAACCACGCGTTCGTTTACATTGCGGGGCTGGAGTGCATCACGGCAAACGCCGACCGGGCGCCGCATTCGGTAGCCAAAGATCATCCGGATTGGTTGCAGCGCAAGATTACGGGCGAGCCCGCAGTGTTTGGCGGCGGCACTGCTTTCTGGATCACAAAAGGCGACGAGGATGTTTGGATCACGCCCTACGCAGCGGAGTGGCGCAAGACGTACATGGAGCGGGTGCGGCAGATTGCCGCGACGGGCATCGACGGAATCTACGTGGACATCCCGTACTGGATGACGCATTTCGATGGTTGGGAAGACACCTGGGCCAGCTTCGATGACGCGACAGTCGCGGCCTTCCGCAAGCAGACTGGGCTGGACGCACGACACGATCTGAAGCTGGGAGATTTTTCGGATCCAAATTTTCGGCAATGGGTCGATTTTCGGATACAGTCGTTGACCGACTTCATGCGGGAAATCGATCAGACCGCGAAGTCGGTAAATCCCCAGATCAAAACTATTCCTGAAATCTATCCGGGTATCGAGGAAGAGGCCGTGCGTGTGGGCGCGGATGTGTACAGTTTGTACGCCGTTAACGACACCATTGCGCATGAGTACGAATTCGGCAATGGGGATCACATGGCATCCTCGCGAACTCCCTTCGACTGGTTTCGTTACCAGATCGGCATGCAGACTTTCCGCGCGTTTGCCGAGGGTAAGGCGACATGGATACTAAATTATTCGTGGGATGGCGATCCCAAGGTCCGCGCCCCCGAGCCGATGAAGAATCTCTTTATGTCGGAACTGGTGGCTGGAGCGAATGTGTGGGATGCGGCGACTCACGTCATGTCCGGCTCAAACGACCTCGACACGCGAAAGCAAGTGTTCGCGTGGATTGCCGCTCACGAGAAGACCTTTTATCGCCCGCGGACGGCGATCGATCCAATCGGTGTTTATTTCTCTCCCACTACGCGCAACTACTTTACAAAAGAGTTTCTTCGCTCGTACCAAGGCACGTTGTTGCTCTTGATACAGAGTCATCGCGAGTATCAAATCGTTACGCCAAGAACGCTCAGTTCGTTCCACGGGAAAACTTTGATTCTGCCTGATGTTCGTATTCTTTCAAAGGATGAGACTGCTGCGTTGCGAAAGTATGCCGCTAGCAATGGAAAGATCGTAGCCACAGGCACCGTCAGCGAGGAATTACTGAATCAGACCAATGTCGCACGCCTCGCCGATTCGCCGGGGGCCCGCTACATGGTGGCCGCGGAAAGTCATTTCGAAGATTGCTCACCGGCCAGTGAAAAGCAGTTTCTCGACACGCTGGACAATGACGAAATTCGAGTAAAGGCCTCGCCGATGGTCGCGACACAGATCGCGTCGGTGGACGGCAGGGTCCATGTATTTTTCGCCAACTTTCAGGGCCTTCGCGCCAAAGAAAACGCCGTGCAGACTCCAGAGAGCGGCGCGGAGGTAACTGTGCCGGGCAAAGTAAAGGGCCACTTCCTGCCATTTCTCGGCGAGGAAACGTTGATCACAGGCCGCTTTGCAAGCGGGACCACATTATTTCATCTGCCGGATATCGCAAAGGGCGCGGTCGTCTGGTTCGATTCCGCCCAGCCGTAAGAGATCTCTAG
>JBAPOI010000852.1:0-3851 GCA_049279555.1 Candidatus Sulfotelmatobacter sp. | reverse complement strand
GGTCTTGGTCCTCAACCTCTCTGGCAAAAAAGCGGTGCCAAAAACACCGACAGGATACTTTTGTCCTTGACACCGCCTTCACTCTTATCGAGGGGCACCCAGTCTGTGAAGAGGATTCCCTGTGGCCGCGTTGAGTGATGAAAGCTGCCGGGGGTCCTTCGACTGCGAAAGTGCTTGCGCTGGGCGCGCAAGCACTTTCTCCGCTCAAGATGACAAGGGGATGAAGATGATTGAGTTGAAGAGCATGGCGGTGGCGATGCCGGAGGTGGTGGGGCATCCGAACCGGGCGTCGTTTGCGGGAGTATTGACGATGGTCGATGTACCTTCGCAGCGGTCGCCTTCGGGTGCGAAAGGTCACCTTGTCGTGCTCACAAAAAAAGCGGCGGAGGCGGCGCTGCCTTCGCTGTTGGGAATGGCGCTCGATTATTCGCCTGGGCTTGACCGCCATGACGTGCGACGCAAAGTGGGCGTGATCACACGCGCGGAAATCGTGGGACGGAATGTGGAGTTGGGCGGATACCTTTTTGCAAGGGACTTTCCGGAAATCGTCGAGGAAATTGCGAAGGCAAGACCTGGCAGTGGTCCCGGACTCAGCACTTCCCTTCGAGCGAGGCTGATGCGGGCTGGTGCGATTCATGCTGCGGTGAGCGCATCGAGGCTCACCAGTTCAGGCGAAGGATACAGATTGAGGGCCTCACTGTGGGCTGCGGCCACGAGGCTTCTTGCCTTGACGACAACCATGAGGCGGAATTCGCCGAGTGTCCTGGAGCATTTCGCGGGCCCAGGCCGGACTATACGTGCCGAGGCTTGCGTAGCTGCGGGGCCGAGGGGACTGGGGCTCTCTTACGAAGTGACGGATGTCGAGATCGCGAATAAGTGGGCGCAGGTTTGGACTTTGTCGAAAGTCACGTTCACAGGGGCTGCGATTTTGCGAAGAGACAAAGCGGCCTACCGGAATACGTGGATTGAGCTGAGTGGGTAGTACATAGTACCCAGTACCTAGTTAATAAAAATCAAGACTCACTTTGCAGTGAGATCACCGAATAGGAGACAACATGAACGAAGAGATGGTGCAGCAGTTGATGACGACGGCGGAGCGGCTGGCGAATGCGGCTGAATCGTTGGATCGTGTGCTGGGGCGGCTGGACGCGCAGCAGGAAGCGCTGAACACGAAGGTAGACCGGATTGCGGCGGCGGTGGGAGAGCCGGGATACGAGATGGCGGCAAGAGGGGAAGGGGCACGGCATCTGCAGGAGCGTGTGGCGGAGCTGGAAAAATCCAATGCGGATTTGAAGGCGCAGGCAGCGCGGAATGCGCGAAAGACTCTGCCGCCTCTGGTTTCAGCGATCTTGGCCAAGAGTTGCGACGAGGCGGGCAGCGAGAAGCTCGACAAGGGCGTGCTCGACAAGACGCTGCAGAGCCTGAGTGTGGAGCAGAGGATCGCGGTGAAGTCTGAGTTGGCGCGGGCGGGGATTATCGAGTAGAGCTTTCGAGTCGCGAGTTTCGAGTTTCGAGCAAAACGGTGGGCACGACTTTGTCGTGCCTTTTCCGTTTTGTGGCAGGGCGTGCCGCTGACGCGGATGCATTTCGCCACGAAAGCGTCGAAGAGAACTCCTAGCAAAGCCGTTGCTAGGTATCCGGCACAAAAGGGGTCCTTCGACTTCGGAGTTGCTTCACTTCGTGAAGTAACTCCTCCGCTCAGGATGACAGAGTATTTAAGCGCAATTGAATTTCGAGGCAGAAAAAAATCAATCGAGGAGAAAACATGAAGGGACAATTTGTGGATTTGTACGCGTCAGCCGACTTTCTTGGGCCTGGCGCAATTGAAGTTGACCGGTATCAGACCGAAATCTTCGACATCGTGCGACGCCGGGGCGCGTTTGGGCAAAGGATCAAGCAGGTGCCGGCAACGGGGCATCCTTCGCGGTTCTTTGAAGAGACGGCCATCAATGCTCCGACGGCGGCGCAGGCATTTGTCGATCCGCGGAACATTGCGCCTGTCGTGGGATCGCCAACTCGCATAGAGCTGGCAGTGCCCTTAAAGGCGCTGGTGTCGCAGCTCAACTACAACCTGTTCGACCTGGAAGTGACGGCCCAACAAAGCCAGTTCGCTTACTTGCAGGCGAAGGACCTGGCGGATTCGGTGGACGGACTGCTGCGCACGCACGATGTTGCGCTGTGGAACGGCAACGATACGTCGCTCAGTGCTCCGACGACCACGCAGTACTTCGGCGTGATCGGGCAGATTGTAGCGGGCGGCAACACAACGACGATCGGGACAACGGCGAGCATCGTGGATGGAATCAAGAGCACGGTGGCAAGCATGGTCGCGAGTTCGTCGTATGCGGTGCGTCCGACGGCGATTTATTCCAACCCGGTGTTGTTGGACCTGATCGACCGGGAGATGAAAACCGAATATAACGTGGTGCTCAATACCGTGGAGATCACGGCCGGGTTCCGCGTGAAGGCGCTGACCACGCAAGCCGGAGAGTTACCCCTAATTCCGGACTGGGCAATTCCGTACACGGTGGGAACGCCGGGAACGTATCCGGTGTACGTCGTGACTGAGGATTTGATCGAGTATCACTGGCTGAGCGATCCGAATCCGCGGGTGTTCAAGCTGGGACTTCCCAATGCGTTGACCCAGCAAATGGTGGTCGTGAAGTTTGGCGCACCCGTGGTGAAGGGGGCGAATTTTGCGCACTATCAGATAAACGTGCAGCGCTAATAACACAGTCGTTGGTCCCTTTGCTTCGCTCAGGGCAGGCTCAGGACAGTCGCTGGTCGTTGGCTGAGTTAGACGATTTGCCAACGAGCAGCGACTGACGACAACGGCAATTTGTTGCAATGGAAATTGAGAACTCACTATGAACTATCTGGCGACAACGGACTACTTGACCTATGGATTGAATGCCACAACGGATCCGTCCTGGATCACGGCGGCTTCAGCCATTATCGATGCGCATTGCCGGCGAGTAACACTAGGCGTGAATCAATATGAGGAACGACTGAAGATGCCGCCGGAACTAAATACTGTAAGACTGAGTTATCTGCCGCTGATAACGGTGGCACCGGCGACTACACCAATTGTGACGCTGCAGGGACGCTACGGAATTCCGCGCAGGGGCGAATGGCCTTTTCCTGAAATGAGTCTGGAATACGCTTTAGTTTTTTCGCTGCCGGGGATGTGGACCGCGATCGACCCGACGACTGTTGACATCTGGGGCGGCAGCGGGGAACTCACGTTCCCTGTGAATGCCTTGGGCTTATTTTTCAATGAAGTGGATGTGGTCTATAACGCTGGATGGAACACAATTCCGACGCCTGTGCAGGTGGCTTGTGCACAGATCGTGAAGAATGCGCAGACAACGCCGGGACTGAATGTTCAATCCAGCCAGATCGATCAGCTGCGCCTGCAATATTTCGGACCAACATTGGTGGATGACATGGTTCGCAGTTTGCTGGCGCCGTATGTTGCACAAAAGGGCGCGTGAGAAAGAGTCACTCGCCTTGAGCATCGTTGATTCAAAATCGGTTGTGGATTCGGGCAGGAGGGAAATCATGGGGAGTGGGATCTGTGCAGACGCGTTGGTGCGTGCAGCAAATGCGATGTTGACAGCGTTAGGAGGGGACCAGGTGAGCCTACTGCTGCCAGCGACCGCGATGGCGAGCGACGCGGCCGGGCAGTTGGGACTGGTAGATCCCGGAGTGCAGCAAGTCATTGTGACTCCTGTAGTGCCGCGCAATTTGCCGACTGGAAATTTGGGTCCCATTCGGAGAATCGAGTTCACGTTACCAGCTTCGGCGATTGAGGTGCAGTTGCCTGCGCTAGGCATAGGTACGGCAGAGGC